>NZ_DAIK01000026.1:870-10934 GCF_002496085.1 Methanosaeta sp. UBA458
TGATGCGGATTGATCGTATTAGTAGGTTGCTCTGAAAGGAAAATCTTTTTTATATAGCAGGGCGATGCTCAGCGCTAAGAGATCATAGCCTCTGAGGCGCGGTGTGGAAGAAATGGCAGAAAAGTTGAAGTTAAACCGGGTGGAGATGCCCAAGCAATCTCCAGAGAAGAGGAAGAGCAATTTCGAGGAGGTTGCCCTGGGCTACACTCCAGAGCAAGCGGCTCTAGAGGCCAACAGGTGCATCCAGTGCAAGAAGCCCAAATGCGTTGAAGGCTGCCCCGTGGGAGTGAACATCCCCGAATTCATCCTCGCCCTGCGGGATGGTGATATGCCCGGAGCGGCATTATCGCTAAAAGGAAAAAACAGCCTACCCGGGATCTGCGGCCGGGTCTGTCCCCAGGAGGTGCAGTGCGAGAGCCGTTGCGTTCTTGGAAAGAAGGGCGCGCCCATAGCCATAGGTCGGCTGGAGCGCTTTGTGGCCGACTGGGAGCGGGTGACGAAAAAGTGCCCGCCCTGCGAACTGCTGCCTCCCTCAGGCAAGAGCGCTGCTGTTGTGGGTTCGGGCCCATCGGGGCTCACCTGCGCTGCAGACCTGGCCAGAATGGGCCACAAGGTCACCATCTTCGAGGCCCTGCACGAGGGCGGAGGGGTCTTGGTCTACGGCATTCCAGAGTTCCGCCTGCCCAAGGGGATCGTCCGCTCGGAGATCGAGTATGTCAAGTCCCTCGGCGCTGAGCTCGAGCTGGACTCTGTGGTGGGCAAACAGGTCCAGATAGATGAGCTTCTCAAGGGTGGCTACGATGCCGTATTCCTGGGGATCGGCGCCGGAGCACCACGATTTCTCAATGTCCCTGGCGAGAACCTGAGCGGCATCTACTCTGCCAACGAGTACCTCACCCGGGTCAACCTGATGAAGGCCTACAAGTTCCCCGATTATGACACTCCCATTAAAAAGGGCAAGAAGGTGGCCGTGGTGGGTGGAGGAAATGTGGCGATGGACGCCGCCCGGTCGGCATTGCGTCTGGGAGCAGATGAGGTGCACATAATCTACCGCCGCTCTCGGGAGGAGATGCCTGCTCGCCTGGAGGAGGTGGAGAACGCCATGGAAGAGGGAGTGATCTTCGACTTCCTCACCAACCCCACCCGGTTTTTGGGCGACCACCGGGGCATGGTCAACGCCATGGAGGTGGTGGAAATGGAGCTGGGCGAGCCAGATGCCTCAGGCAGGAGAAGCCCCAGGGTGAAGAAGGGCTCAGAGCATATAGTGAACGTGGATACAGTGGTCATCGCCGTGGGAACGGTGCCCAATCCCCTCATCACCTCCAGCACGCCTGAGCTCAAGACGACAAAGTGGGGAACCTTAGTGGTGGACGAACGCGGCAGGACCACCATGGAGGGAGTCTGGGCCGGAGGAGACATCACCACCGGTGGAGCCACAGTGATCAGTGCCATGGGAGCGGGCAAGATCGCTGCTGCTGATATGGACCATTGGCTGAGGAAGAATGGGAAGTGGAGCGAGAGCTGAGCACTAAACCCCTTTTCCATGAGTGACAATTCTCCTGGCACGGGAATTGCAGCAAAAGCGAAAGCAATGCACGATCTGGTGAAGCCCGAGCTGCCAAGTGCTGCTGGGGTATGCGTTGTGGCCGGCGAGGTGATAGCATCCGGATCAGTGCCAGAAGCCTCTATTGGAATTCTTGGCTTTCTTGCCGGCTTTTTCATCTCCGGCACCGCCATGATCACCAACGACTATTTTGACCTGGAGGTGGACCGGGTGAATCATCCCGCCAGGCCTCTTCCATCCGGACGGATATCAGCGAATGAGGTCATGATTTCAGCATTGCTCTTTTCTGCGGCAGGCTTGATAGCGGCAGGACTTCTGGGTCCCATTGCCCTTGCTTTGGCTCTAGCCATGTGGATTGTTAGCAACCTCTATAACTGGCGGTACAAGGAAACGGGACTGTTCGGAAACATGATGGTGGGCTTATGCCTTGCCCTGCTCTTTGTCCTGGGAGGGGTTGCCGTGGGTCGACTGGACAACCCTATGCTCTGGATCTTTGCCGCTCTGGTATTCGTCTTCGATCTGGGAGAGGAGATCGCTGGAGGGGCTATGGACATGGAGGGTGACCGCAAGCGATCAGCTCGGAGCATTGCACTTTTATACGGAAGAGAGAATGCCCTGCGCCTGGCAGGCTTGTTATTCGGTCTGTTTGTCTTGATAAGCCTGATTCCATTCCTGATGGGCTGGCTGAGAAGCTTTTTGCTTTTCGTTTTTGTGCCCATGGATCTGGCCATCCTCTACTTTGCCTCCAAGCTCCTGGCGAGCCGGAGAGCGGAGGAAGGAAGGATGAGGATCCGCCAGCTATACCTCTCGACCATTATTTTTGTTATCGTGTTCATAGCTGCCAGCGTTTGGTAGCATCTTTTGCTGCAGCTCATAAGTCTTGTCGCGAATGATCGGTTCAGAAGATGTCCCATCCCGCCGATAAGCTGATAAAATAATGGGTTAACATTGTGGCGATGAAGTCAATCTATATCGAAGATAGTTATATACGATCTTTTGATACGACTGTTGCTGATGTAAAGGGCGATGGCGTCATCCTTGAAGAGACTGCATTCTATCCTCAATCAGGTGGACAGCCATCGGATTTGGGGTCATTATTTCGAGATGAGGATGAGTTTTGCGTCTTGAGAGTTGAGCCGTCAGGACCAATCCACATCATGGACAGGACCGGCCTTGCTCCGGGAGATAGGGTATCGGGGAGAATAGATTGGGATCGACGCTACAAATTCATGCGCAGCCATACCGCCTGCCATATCCTCAGCTCGGTAATATTCGATAAAACTGGCGCCAGGATAACTGGAAACCAGATAGATATTGCCCGGTCGAGGGTGGACTTCAGCCTGGAAGCCTTTGACAAATCGAAGATAGCCGAATATGTTGACCAGGCCAACCAGTTGATCTCCGAGGATCATGCTGTAAGGATAAGCCTGCTGCCAAGAGCTGAGGCCATGGCTATACCGGATCTGGTGCGTCTTGCCATGGATGTCCCGGATAGAGAGGAGATAAGGGTGGTTGAGATCGAGGGCGTGGACCGGCAGGCATGCGGAGGGACTCATGTCGGCAGAACTGGTGAGATAAAGGGAATTAAGCTGGTAAAGGCAGAGAACAAGGGAAAAGCCAACCGACGAGTATACTTCGAGCTGACCGAATAAGGTTACAGCATACAGGGTCGGAACCCAGGTCACGAACAGATCTGAAGGTATCAAAAGATTAATTATCTAATCTTTCCATTATGATTCCAGTGATCGGGAATTCATTCTGTCTAGTGCTCATCGTGAGTGTGGCGGCAACGGCTCTTGCGGCAGGCTTTTTCTGCGATACAGGAGAAGCAGCAGCAACCGAAATAGAAGATCTTGGCGCTAATCTTCTCAATTCAACTCCCGACCTTGGCCATAATAATCCCATATGTAAGAGCACTGTTGCGGATATGGAGTTTCGTTTTGAAGAATCATCAACTGTCAGGGGTTCAGGCGAGGTCTCCATAAAGGGATCATTTCACGATACTGGAGTGGATTCCAGCGGCTGGATGAAAGGCTCTGGATCGATCAGCCTCGAATCTCTGCGCAACATGAGCAAGATTCGCCAGGAGGTGGAATTCATCCAGAAGGACGATCTGGTCTTCGCTGGCGGACAGCTCAAGAATAGGAAAAGCATGAGCCTGCCCTTATTCGAGAACGGCACCGGCGCAACTGTCCGGGAGAGGTTCAATCTGAGCCATGTGGACCGGAGTGAGACCAATGCGATCAGGTCTTTTGACCGCTTCAATAATTCTATGATCTACGACACAGCGCTCGCCTTTGACGGAAAGTGGGACCTCGAGAACAGACGTGGGTGGTCGATCTATATGAATAGAAGCAAACAGTCCTATTCGGGATCATTCCAGACCCAGAAGAAGATCGTGTTTGATGATTCGGATCAAGGTTAGGTTCGGAGAGGAGCCTTTAATGCCTCTGGCAGCATTAAACCCTCTAATTCAGAGGAGTTAAATATGGAAGCACGATTGAACATCGTCACGCTAGGGGTTCGAGATCTGGATAAAGCCATTCGATTCTATCGAGATGGTCTTGGATGGCCAATGTCCAGCGTTAGCGCAGGAGATTTTGCGATATTCAAATTGAGCACAGGCACTGCATTGGCTTTATTTCCCAGAGAATTGCTGGCCTTAGATGCCAATGTTAGGGATCCTGGAGGATTTGGCGGAATCACCCTTGCCCATAATGTAGCAACCCGTGAAGAGGTGGATTTGGTTTTATCTCAAGCTATTCAATCCGGAGGTAGCATCCTTAAGCCAGCCCAGGCACCCGAATGGGGTGGCTATTCAGGATATTTTGCCGATCCAGATGGGCATCCCTGGGAGATTGCCTGGAATCCTCATTTCGAACTTGAGCAGGGTTGCTTGGTTTTGCCCGATTAGAGAGCGTATTGCAGCGCCAGTCCTACTCCCAGATGACCAGAACGGCAGAGCATCTAGTGGAGCTGAAAACCTAATTGGGGGAAGATTGATTTGCTTTGAGGAAATTTCCACCATCAATGGGAAAGACAGACTCATTGCCCGGCTTTCATCTGCTGGCCAAGCCCACGGGAGCAGCATGCAATTTAGGCTGCAAGTACTGCTTCTTTCTCTCAAAGAAGAGCCTTTATCCTGGCAGCAGCTTCAGGATGTCCGATGAACTGCTGGAGACATATATCCGCCAGTACTTGGAAGCGCAGAGAATTCCACAGGCTACCATCGCCTGGCAGGGCGGCGAGCCCACGCTGATGGGCTTGGATTTCTTCCGGCGTTCGGTCCAGATCGAGCATAAGTACAGCCGTCCGGATATGATCATCCAGAACACCATGCAGACCAATGGCACTCTGCTTGACGACGAATGGTGCGAATTCTTCCGCGAAAACAACTTTCTCATAGGTCTATCCCTGGACGGGCCCAGAGAGTTTCACGACGCTTATCGAGTGGACAAGACAGGAAAGCCTACCTTTGACAGGGTGATGAAGGCGGCCCGACTCCTGCGGCATCATAAGGTGGACTACAACATCCTTACCACAGTTCATGCCGCCAACGGCGATCATCCACTGGAGGTTTACCGTTTTCTCAGAGATGAAGTGAAAGCTAATTTCATCCAGTTTATACCCATAGTGGAGAGAGAAAACGACACCGGCTTTCAGGAGGGAGATGTCGTCACCGATCGTTCAGTGAAAGCGGAACAGTATGGCCGTTTCTTGATCTCTGTCTTCAATGAATGGGTGTGCAGAGATGTAGGGAGGATTTTTGTTCAGATATTCGATGTGGCTTTAGCCGCCTGGTCTGGAATGCCTTCCGGAATGTGCGCATTTTCAGAGACTTGCGGCACGGCCATGGCCTTGGAGCATAACGGAGACATGTACTCTTGTGATCACTTTGTTGAACCGAAATACCTTCTGGGCAATATCTGGAAGAGGGACATGGCCGGATTGGCCAGATCGACAAAGCAGCAGAAGTTCGGTCGGGATAAGCTCGACGCGCTGCCGGAATATTGCCGCCGCTGCGAGGTGAGATTCGTCTGCAATGGCGAATGCCCTAAGAACCGCTTTATAAAAACGCCTGACGGAAAATCTGGTCTAAACTATCTGTGCGCCGGCTACAAGGAGTTCTTCAGGCACATTGACGGGCCGATGCGGTTCATGGCTCATGAACTCCGCCTGGGCCGGGCTCCAGCTAGCATTATGAAATACACCAAGGACGGCAAGATTCCCCAGGTCATCTTCAAGCCAGGAAGGAACGATGCCTGCCCCTGTGGCAGTGGGCTGAAATACAAGAAATGCCATGGAAGGGCGGGATGAATGAATTCCTGTTCCAGTCATCGTTGACCAAGTCATAAAATAAAAATAAAGGTATGGACAGTCTGAAGACTGCCCGTACCTAAGGTTCAGTCGTTAGCGACAGTCATTTCCACTTTCTCCAGATCTCCAGTATACTTGAACGGGCTCTGGTAGTCGTCTGTCACAGGCGTCTGCGGATCTTGTCCAACCTCCAAACCCTCTTCGAAGGAATAGCGTGCGGGCACTGTGAAAGACATATCCACGCTTCCTTCCTCATTGCCATTGATGAAGAGCCTGCCTTCGCCCTTCCACCTTCCGGTCTTCTCGAACTCAAAGCCCAGGGTGGCCTCTCCTTCAGGTACCTCATTTATCGAGGAGACTCTGTAATGCTTCATGTTGAAGAGATTGTAGTCGAAGATGAGGTGCTTATCCTTGACATAGAGCGACAATCCTGCGAACCTGCCACCTATGGAGAAGAGAACGCCTTCGCTATCGTTTCCGGAGGTGTTCACATATGCAGTCAAAGTGTAGGAGCTGTTGCGCGTGTCGGGGATAGCTGGCTCCATGATCTTTTCTACTCCGGGCAGGTAGGTGAAGGTCGATATTCCTCTTGCCTGGAGAGCGGAGTACCTTGCGCCTGCGCGGTCATCCAGGGGCAGCACGTTATACTTACTGGCCTCGGCCCACCAGCGATCCTTCATCTCTTCAAGCTTGGCAGGATACTGGTCTGCCAGGTTGTGTACCTCAGAGACATCGTCGGTGAGGTTGTACAGCTCCCAGGTATCGTTTTGGAAGTCAGGGCCATAGTTTAGGTGGTGGAACGCAACCGCCTTCCAGCCATCGTACCATATAGCGCGGGTTCCCATCATCTCGAAGTACTGGACCTTCTTATGAGTAGGCTCTGTGGAGTTAGCGAAGGTATAGGCCAGGCTAATTCCTTCGATAGGCTTCTGGGTGACACCGTTGTAAACCTCAGGAGCGTCGAATTCCAGGACCTCAAGAACAGTTGGCACAACATCGATAGCATGACAGAACTGCGACCGGATACCGCCTTCTTCCTTGATGCCATCAGGCCAGTATATTATCATTGGGTCGTGAGTTCCGCCTTCATGGCTGGTCCACTTGAAGAGCTTGTGAGGGGTGTTGTCGGCCATAGCCCATCCCAGAGGATAGGTCGGGTATGACAGAGGTCCGCCAATCTCATCGATCTTAGAGAGCATAGTGCTGATATTGGTTATATTGCCAATGGGCAGGAAGTCATTTTGGAATCCGGACGATTCTCCTCCTTCGGACACCGAGTTTGCCCACATGACCATGTTAGTCCAACCGTTGGCGTCACCCTCTGGAGATGCGCCGTTATCAGATATCACCACTATCATGGTGTTATTGAGCTGGCCGCTGTCCTCCAGGTAATCCAAGAACCTTCCAATCTGCTCATCAGTGTAATCGATGTATGCGGCGTGAACCTCAGCAAACCTTGCATAAACCTTCTTCTCGTCTTCTGTTAGGTTGTCCCACGCTTTTACCCACTGGTCACGTGGCGCCAGATCGGTGTTCTCAGGTACGACTCCCAATTCCTTCTCTTTAGCCAGAGTCTGGTTTCTCATGGCGTCCCAGCCCATATCGAATCTGCCCTTATACTTATCGATGTAGGCCTCGGGAACGTGATGCGGCCAATGGCCAGCACCGAAGGCCAAGTAAAGGAAGAAGGGCTTGTCCGGTTGGAGGGATTTTCCGTCGCTTATGTACTGTATGGACTGGTTCACCAGGTCCTTGGAGAGATGGTAACCCTCCTCGGGGGTGGCGGGCGGCTTTATGCGGGTACTGCCGGAAACCAAGTCAGGATACCACTGGCTGGTGTGGGACTCAAGGAATCCGTAGAACCTCTCAAATCCCCTGCTCATTGGCCACTGGTCGTAAGGTCCTGCTGCGTTGATAGAATCGGAAGGCGCAAGGTGCCACTTGCCCACGCAATACGTATCGTACCCTTGCCCAACCAGCATCTCAGGCATGGTCGCTGCTTCTTTAGATAGATAAGTCGTATATCCGGGGTAGCCCGATGCAAACTCCATTAAAGAACCGACCCCTACAGAATGAAGATTTCTGCCCGTGAGCATGCAGGCGCGGGTTGGAGAGCAGATGCCAGTGGTATGGAAGTTGGTGTATCTGAGTCCTCCTTGAGCCAATCGATCTATATTTGGTGTCTCGACAGGTCCGCCAAAGCATCCAAGGCCACCGTATCCAATGTCATCTAAAACCAAGAACACTACGTTGGGCGATCCCTTTGGAGCCTTTACGGTCTCAATGGGACATGGTGTTGAGTCTGCATAAGTCAGGCCAATCTGAGGTACGCATTTCTCACCTGCCTCGGTTGTGCCCTGAGAAGAAGCGGACGTAGATTCGCTCTTTTCAGACTGGATGACCAGTACGGTCTCCTGCTCGGGCGAGATTACGTCCTCATTGGACACATCTGCCAGGGTCGAACTCTCAGATAAGACCTTTCTTCTATTCGTAACCAGTTCCAGGCCAGAGTCTTCCAGCGATCCGTTGCTGGAGCGACCCTTGGCATCGGCTGCTATCGTCTGGGTGATCAATTGGCTATCAGAAATCGCTAAAGCATCTGATGCTTCAGCAGAATTGCTGCTATCTGCAGAAAAACTATCGGATGCTGCTATTGCGAATAAAAAAATCAAAAAAGCCATTGTCACGGTGGCTTGATTTGGGATTAGTATTCCTCCTTAATCCAAGGAATGCATCATGGTATAGATAATTATCCGTCCGGTGATCCTGACAAAAACACATTATTGAGAGTATATAGGGGTGATTTTATCAAAAATCTCATGATAAAATATCCTCTTGCCGATTCTAAAATCCGTCAAATATTTCGAGCTAATTCTTTCTTTTCTCGTAAAAATGATAATATCTTCAATTGATCCGGATGAGGAATACCTTTTGAAGAGGAGAAGACAGTGCAGACACTGTCAGCACAGCTCTCCTGATCACATTTCATATAAATCATCTACATCAAGGATCCTCTGAAGTGCCATCTACCGGAAGCCGGAGGAGCTGGCCAGGCAGGGGCATAAAGCCCTTCAAGAGGAGGTTCGCATAACCTTGGATCTGGTCTTATGGGATGGCTCTTCGCTGAATTTTGTGGTGGATTCAAGTTCAACCATACAACATAGCGAGGAGCCTATGGGATCCCATACCTCATGGGCTTCCTGGGGCTGGAGGACGCCAACAGCGAGCGGGACCTGGGGGCGGGTATTCTCAGGTGCTGGAGAGGTTTATGTTTGAGCTGGATCACGGATTTCTCCTTCATCGCCCGACAGAAGCGCATGACCACGGGGAGAAGGACTCCTATCCAGATATAAGCGGCATATTCGTGGATTGCATCACTTCCAAATCAGCAATTTCCCCATCTATCAGCGATACTATGGTTACGTCCTTGTTAGGTATGCGACAGTCATCCTGGTAGCTTATATCCCCTGTCACTCCACTAAACCCTGAAGTATTTCCAAGGGCCTGAAAAATCGCCTCCGGATCGCTCGATCCAGCCCTGTCAATGGCCTCGGCCAGAAGTTTGACTGCATCATATCCCAGAGCAGAGAAGGCGTTCTCAGGAGGATATCCGTACTCGGATTTGTAGGCCCGAACGAATTCACCTGTACGGGAGGAGTTTTCATCCAGAAGGGCATGTGTCGAAAAGATGATCCTTCCCATGCCCTCTTGTCTCAAGTCAAGCGAATCGAGGCTATCGCCGCCAAATATAGGACTATCAATGTCGGCCTTCCGCAGAGCTTCGATCACAGCCTTGGCCTCTTCCGGTCCTGCTGCAAGGTAAATCATCTCAGAATGCGCATCAGAGACTTCCTGGCTCAGAATCGCCTGATCTGAATCATTGATGAAGGCTTCTATGATGATTTCTCCTCCCAGATCTGCATATCGTTCCTTGAAATAGTAGGCCAGGAGGCGAGCGAATTCCATATCCCCATCCACTACAAGTGAGCAGGTTTTAGTTCCCATCTCATTAAAGGCATATTCAGCCCCCGCTCTGGCTTGGACATTATCGCCAAAGCATGCCAAGAACAGGTCTTCATTCTCCTCTGCCAGTCTGGGAGAAGTTGCGCCTGATGTCACAAAAGGTATCCCCGCGGCAGATGTGATTGGTCCTGCTGCTAGGACCATATCTGTGTCACTCAGG
>NZ_DAIK01000026.1:10992-11474 GCF_002496085.1 Methanosaeta sp. UBA458
CGATAAGGGCTTTTGCGCATTCACCAACATTTGCAGTATCGCTCTTGCCATCACATAAGATCAGTTCGATCTCTTTGCCATCGATTCCACCAAGTCTGTTGATCTCATCAACTGCAAGCCCAGCTCCCCTGGCGGACGGCAGATCCAAGGGCGATTGCGACCCCACCAGGTTGTATATCGCCCCGATCTTTACCGTCTGTTCAGATGCTCCCTCCATAGCAAATTGATCCCGATCTGTTTGAGCTAATGCCATTGAACCTATGATGCATATCTCCAAGAGTGCAATAAAGGCGAAAGCAGATGCCATTCTACAAATATCTGAACTCAAGACGCGAACCTCCTTTTTTTGATTACTAAAGACAAGCCAAA
Source organism: Methanosaeta sp. UBA458 (assembly GCF_002496085.1). Classification (NCBI taxonomy): domain Archaea; kingdom Methanobacteriati; phylum Methanobacteriota; class Methanomicrobia; order Methanotrichales; family Methanotrichaceae; genus Methanothrix; species Methanosaeta sp. UBA458. The sequence goes on from NZ_DAIK01000026.1 coordinate 11,362, forward strand.
CGCATTATGGCATCTGCAATTTGAACTTTTGCATGCACCTCAAATCGTATGGAGGCCGATACAAAAATGGTTGCGAAATGTTAAAATGCAGTAGTGCCCGTCATTAATACTGA
>NZ_DAIK01000145.1:0-14539 GCF_002496085.1 Methanosaeta sp. UBA458
ATTTATTAATTCTTTATTTCTATTATCATCTCTATAATAGCATTATGTTGCAGCATATTCATTTATGGCCGCATCATCGAACAGAAGCTTCTGCTCTTCATCTACAATCCTGAGCAGGGACTCCGGGGTTAAGCTGGATAGGGGATAGTACTTTCCCTGACACTGATCCGCGATCTGATGGCAATAGCCTAAACGCATATCCAGGAAGGAGCTGTCTACGACCTCACTGTCGATGACGATGGTATGGATTCCCAGGTGCTTTATCCGTTCTGAGATCGCCATCAGCTCGTCTTTGATCTTTCCACCCATTCCCTCATTAGCCCTGCCATCGGATATGAGAACCATCATCAATTTGCTCTCCTCATCCTTTCTCAGTTCTCCCTGCAAGAGCTGCAATCCGCGGGAGAGGCCGGCGGATAGGGGTGTCTTGCCCCCGGTGGGAAGCTCTCGCAAGCGGCCAAGGGCCAGATCCACGCTGGTGCAGGGGGGAAGTATGATCTCGGCTTCCTTTCCTTTGAAGGCTATCATGCCGATCTTGTCTCTCTTCTGGTAGGAGTCCATTAAGAGGGAGAGAACTGCTCCCTTGGCGCTCTCCATCCTCTGATTGGCCCCCATGGATCCGCTGGCATCCACCACGAAGAGGACTACGGCGGAGGTCTTGCCCACTCTCTCCTTCTCCCGGATATCCTCGTCCTTTACGATGATGGCGTTGGGGCCGGATCTGACCCATTGATAGGGGGCAGCGGCACGAATGGTGGCATCAATGGCAATATCCTTTCCTTCCTGGGGCATTTTCTGGCGCAGATACCGGCCGCGGTTGCGCAGAGCCAGTGTATTCATCCTCCTGCCGCTGGTCTTGCGGCGGGCGATTCGGTCCCTCTTGCGGGGCATCGTTATGGCACGCACATCGATAGGCGTGCCGATCTCGAATATCCTCTCTTGGGGCTTAGCGGCCTGTTTTTGATCTGTGTCCTTTTGTTCCGACGGCTCCTGTGGTTGTTGCTCATTCTTCTTCTGCTGCTCGGGCTTTTGATCCTGATGCTGGTGTTCATGCTGCTTCTGAGACATGGACTTCTCCAGACGTTCCTTGTTCAGCGTGGGCGGCTCAAATGGCCTGCTCCTCATCCTATGGGCCAGGGCCAGCTCCATGGCTTTCTTGACATCCTCCTGGTTGACTTCGGTCCTGCCATCGAAGGCGGCGATGGTCTTGGCGGTTCTGGTAATGACTATCTCCGCTCGGTGCGTCTTGACTCCAAGATCGATGCAGGTGGAAGCGATTAAACGGAGGAGGTCATCGCTCATGCTCACCTGACTGAGAAGCTGGCGAGCCCTGGAGATCTTCTGTTTCATATCCACCTGTTCTTGTTGCCATTCTTTGGCAAATCCCTCTGGATCAAGGTCAAAAGCTTCTGCGATCTTGGCGATCTGCATTCTCTGCTCCACGTCCTCAATTCCAGCAACGCTCACCTGTAAGCCGAATCGGTCCAGAAGCTGGGGCCGGATCTCTCCCTCCTCAGGATTCATCGTCCCCACCAGGATGAATTTGGATGGATGAGCAACGGATACGCCCTCCCGTTCCACAATGTTGACGCCCATGGCAGCAGCATCCAGCAGCACATCAGCCACATGATCGTCCAGAAGATTAACCTCGTCAATGTAGAGGATGCCGCGATTAGCGGCTGCGAGAATGCCGGGCTCCAGCGCTTTTATTCCTTCTTTTATGGCCCGTTCCACGTTCAGCGATCCTACCACCCGATCTTCGGTTGCTCCCAGCGGCAGATCGACTACAGGGGTCTTTTTCTCTACTGCTGTGATCTGATTTGATTGGCTCTTCTGGTAGCACAGGTCGCACATATCCTCTGGATTCTCCGGATTGCAGTTGAATGGGCAGTCAGATGCCACCTGAATGGTCTCCAACAGATCTGCCAAGGACCTTACTGCTGTGGATTTGGCAGTTCCCTTGTCACCCCGGATCAGGACGCCGCCGATGCGGGGATTGATGGCATTCAGAATCAGGGCAAATCTCATGTCGTCCTGCCCTACTATGGATGTAAATGGTATGGTCCTTCTCTTCAAATGGTGCATGTAATCGCCTTTTTTATTTAGCGTATCTCTGACGTATATAAGGCTTATGTCATATTAAAAAGTAAGAAATTTCAAATAATTTTTTAATTAATTGTTACATATAGATCTAAATTTAGTCTTATACTATGCGCGAATCTCGAATTAGATCTGATTTCTTATATGAATTCTTCTATGTGATATGCAATGCGCTTGTCAGGGACCAAGGATTTTCGGCTCAAATTCCAGTCTGATGAGATGATATCGATGAATGCACATATAGAAAAGAGCTTTCTGCTATTTAGAGAATTTCTAGCATACTAATAATTTGCAGTGATATTTGATGCCTTCAGCGGATGAACTGGGAGAACAATTGTGATATAGTAATACAATTACCAAAAGACTTATTAATATTGGTATAAACCAGCAAGATGATATCGATGATCGAATCAGGAGAGAGTAAGGCTGCCCCTGAAGGCGCAAACCACGATGAGATCAGCCCTGCTGTGGGGCTGCCCAGCAGAAAGAATGAGCCCGATAGAGATTTTCCGCCGGCAACGATCATCAAGGGCAATGATTTTGGCCAATCACATCTGAACGGCTATGGTTTGCTCCCGGAATCCAGGGTTGATGCTATAAATAGAGCCTTCATCTCTTATTCTGAGGCATGAGGCTGATGTCCGAATCACAAATGAAAGAGAAGCTGGGCGCGGGCCAGAAGACTCAGCCCAGGACGACTGCTGCTCAGGAGCTGAGGGCGGAGTACCAGAAGTTCATCGGAAGGAAGATGCTCTTTCTCGCTGCTCTTGTCTTAGGCATTGTATTGCTGGCGGGCTATGCTGCCACCCGGGGATCGGCGGATATCAGCGTGATGGATGTCTACTCCACTATCCTGGCAAAGTTCTTTCCCCAGTATTTCCAGACCACCTGGTTCTCAGATACCATCGTCTGGGGACTGAGGCTGCATAGAATCCTTATGGGGATAGTGGGAGGAATCGGCCTGGCCATCGCCGGAGCGGTCATGCAGGGCATCCTTAAAAATCCCCTGGCCAGCCCCTTCACCCTGGGCATCTCATCAGCTGCTTCCTTTGGTGCGGCCATGGCCATAATCATGGGGGCGGGGTTCATGGGCGGAGAATGGCTGATCATCGGCAATGCCTTTGTTTTCACTCTTCTCGCTGCGGGGGCGGTCTATGGACTGGCAAAATATAAAGGAGTCACACCAGAGACCATGATCCTGGCGGGAATCGCCATCTCATACCTTTTCAGTGCCATGACCTCATTTCTGCAGTATATCGGCCATGCAGAGCAGGTTCAGGAGGTGGTCTTCTGGTCGATGGGCTCGCTGGGCCGCTCCTCTTGGGATAAGGTCTGGATAGTCACCGCGGTCATAGCCATCTGCCTTCCCTATCTTATCATCAAATCCTGGGACATAAATGCCATGGGGGCAGGTGACGAGACCGCCAAGAGCCTGGGGGTGAATGTGGAGAGGACCCGGGTGATCAGCATGATGCTGGTCTCGTTCATAACCGCCTCGGTGATATGCTTTACCGGCACCATAGGCTTCATCGGTCTGGTCGCTCCTCATATAACCCGGATGGCAATTGGTGGGGATCACAGGTTCCTGCTTCCCGCCTCTGCTCTGGTGGGGGCGCTGCTTCTCTTAGGAGCTGATACCCTGGCCAGGACCATTCTCGCTCCAGTGATTCTGCCCGTGGGAATAATGACCGCCTTTTTAGGGGTGCCATTCTTCGTCTACCTCTTCATGCGCAGGAAGAGGGAGTTCTGGTAGGCATGCCTGTCCGAAGGATGAAGGATCCAATCGATTATGGGTGCCTCATCTTCCTTTTTTTCGCCATCGCCTCCTGATCCAGATCGTCAACCGCACCGTCCAGGTTAGCATCAGTCATTGGAATTTCTATCATCCAATCCAATTTGGCGATAGTCCTAAATTCCTATCTAAGTTACTTATATCATGAATAACTAATAGCATATGGCTTAAAGGGTGGTCATAATGAAGAAAGAGGAATTCCTAAAACAGATTGAAGGATATGCATTCCCTGAAATGTTCAATCAGGACCTTCTCGATCGTGCAGCAGAGATGTTCGGAAAGTGGGGGAAGACCGCTCATCTGGATGAAAAGGAGCATTTATTCGAGAGCTTTGGACTGAATCCCCTGCCGGAGGACAGCGATGAGATCAAGGAGCAGAAGGCTGCCATCAGACATATCTGTTCCAGGATGATGGATGCAAGCATCAACCGCAGGGATGCTGCCGATCTCATCCGAAACTTCAATCGAATAAAAGATCCAGGCTACAAGTGGCTGGATTGAACTTCAATTTTTTTAATGCTTCCCTCACCACCTACCACCAGTGATGCCAATCCGGCGGCACGAGGCCGACAAGCTATAAATAGCCCTCATATTCAAGGCCGATAGTTCATTGCCTGTGAGATCAAAGGGATGTCCAGATCAAATAGCGCTTCTGAGTTTATGAAATATAACTATGGTGAAGATAGGTTATGCCTGGAGAGAGAGGAGCTGGCCTTCTGGGAGCGACAAAGGAGATGCGGCGACGACTGCGATCTCAAGATGGCCCGCGATCTACCCGATGATACTCCCCAGTTCATATTACGCCTGCAAAGGGAGTTTGAGGAGAGGGCAACAGCCTTCTCTTTTGCCGGATCAGGTGGCATGGTCCTGGATGCAGGGTGCGGCAATGGGGAGCTGCTAATTGCAGCCCTTGAGATGGGGATGGCAAAGGAAAATGGGCCCAGGTTCATCGGCATGGACTTCTCTGCCAACATGCTTGGTCGGGCCAGATTCCGCACATCCGGTGATCCGAGGGCAGCATTTCTTCAGGGAAGCATAACCTCGCTTCCCTTTGTTGATCAGTCATTCGACTGGGTAGTGAGCAGCGGCGTTCTTACCTGTCTTGCCTCTCCACAGTCGATGGCAGAGGCCCTGCAGGAGTTCAATCGGGTTCTCCGCCCAGGCGGAGGACTGGTGGTGGATTTCTTCAACCGCCTATCCCATTACACCCTGGCGAGAAAATATCTATTCGGAGAACGGATAGTTCCGCCGGAGTATCTCTCCTTTTCAGAATTCCAGAATCAATTGGAGAATGCCGGCTTTCAGATCGAAGAGCATCTCGGTTTCGACTTCAAGCTCTGCCAAGGCTACTTATTTATGAGCCGCTACAGGCCGGTCGTCGATCCGGCTTATCTGCAGGAGCGCATCTCCCAATTACTGGAGAAACGGATTGTGCCACTATGGCCCAAGCTAAGTCTTTTCGGATACAGGATATATGTAAGGTGCAAAAAGATATAGAGTTTTAGCAGTCAGTTCTGCCCTCCGCCCCTCGACCAGCTGCCAATTCCATCGTTTTTGCCAATCGCACTGACATTAGATCTCAAGATCGCTCTCAACTCTTCCAGGTTCACCGGCTTGCTGATGTAGCCGTCCATTCCCGAATCGATGCATTTCTCCTTGTCACCCTCCATGGCAAATGCGGTGATAGCGATGATCTTTGGCAATGTCGGCCGGGTTTCTCTGATCTTTCTGGCGGCATCCAGCCCATCCATCTCTGGCATTTGAATGTCCATGAGGATCACATCGTAATCCTGGCGATCCAGGGCGACAAGGACCTCCAGGCCATTAGCAGCTACATCAGCGCGATAGCCGAGCTTATGGAGCATCTTTTTAATAACCTTCTGATTGATTATGTTGTCCTCCGCCACCAGTATACGTAGAGGACGCTGGGGGCCCATAGAGATGCTGCTCTTCGACCCTTTTGCCAGCTCTCCGGGCGGTGGCGATAACGCTTCCATTGCCTTTATAGTGAAATGGAATGTTGATCCCTTGCCCTCCTCTGACTCCGCCCAAATCGAGCCATCCATGAGCTCCACGAGCCTCTTGCTTATTGCCAGGCCCAGGCCCGCGCCACCATACCTGCGAGTGGTACAGGGCTCAACCTGGCAGAAGGACTGAAAGAGGCAGTTCATCTTCTCTGCTGGTATTCCGATGCCCGTATCCATAACAGCGAAGTGGATCTCATGCTCTCTACCCCCCAAATCTCTGCCCGAAACCAGGATCCTGACCTCTCCAGAGCTGGTGAACTTCACCGCATTGCCCAATATGTTGACCAGTATCTGGCGCAGCCTGGTGGGATCGCTGACAATGGTCTTTGGAATGCTCTCTTCGATATCATATCCCAAGGTCAGGCCCTTTTCCTGGGCAACTGGAGCCATCAGATCAACAGCATCCTCAATGCTCTTTTTGACATCAAAAGGCTGGACTTCCAGCTCCATCTTGCCGCTATCGATCTTCGAGAAGTCCAGGATATCATTGATGATTGCTAAAAGTGCATCTCCACTGCTTCTGATGATCTCCATATGGTCGCGTTGCTCTCTATTCAGGTCCGTGCCCAGGAGAATTCCAGTGAGGCCGATGACGGCATTCAGAGGGGTTCTGATCTCATGGCTCATATTGGCTAAAAATTCGGATTTTGCGTTGGTTGCCGCCTCTGCCGCCTCCTTGGATCTTCTCAGATCCTCTTCGATCTTCTTTCGCTCTAAAATATCCTCCTCTAGCTTTCGGTTTGCCGCTTTCAGCATAGCCGTCCTATCCATAACCCTGCTCTCTAGATGCTGGTTAAGCCTTCGTACCTCTTCCTCTGCTCTTTTGGATGTCTGGAATAATCTCTCGTTCTCCTTCAGAGCGACGATCTGGCGAATGACTATCAGACCTATTATCCCCCCCACAGAATAAGATAGATGAGGCGTGCTTATGGCAAGAGGACGGTCAAAGCTCCAGATAAGGATGATGTATGCGCCAGCAACGAAGATGTAAGGGATGTAGTGAGCACCAGGAAACCGCACCATGCCGGAATCAAGAGCATAAGGAGACGCAGAGGATGCAACGGTGCGGGCATAAGCAGGCTCTTCGGAGGGAACCTTCTGGAATGGAGGTGCATCGCTGGGTGAGGTGCTGGCCTGCAGTATTCCCGCCAGGCCGATCATCGAGTAGGCCATTATCCAGCCCACGTCCCAAATGCCGCCGGAATCATATATGTTGTTTAATGATTGGTATGCCAGGATGAGATCAGCGATGATCATCACTATCGTTCCCATTACCAGAAGAAGCACTGGACCCATCTGCTGAAATCGGATCCGCCGAAGGAGGAGTTCAACCAGCGCTAAGAGAAGCATCAAACCCAAGACGGGATATGCCACGGATAATGCCTGTGTGCGGAAGATTGCTCCTGCGCTGGACTCGATCGTGGGTGCGATTAAAACCACCCAGAATATTATAACGGAGGCGATGATCACGATCCCTTCATCCAGCATGACCTTCAGCCGTTCACTGGAGGTCAGGGATTGGGTAGGCAAGAGGAGAATGCCCGCGATTAATAGGGGGTAATGAATCAGAAATAGCCAGTCTGCCACGGATGGGAAGGGTGGCTGATCCAGCACTATCTCAGTATAAGCCCAGGCGATATCACCCAAAGTATGGGCCACCAGGGCAAGGGCAAGAACCGTCCAGGCTAAACGGACCTGTCTCCCATAGACAGAAGACCTCCTGGCGGCATAAAAAAGGGCTAGTGTGGCCAGAGAATCGACCAGGATCGCCAGCATATCGCTCGCCGTGATCTGCAGCTCATCTTTTAAGTGGATGCTAAATGAGATTGAGCAGAGGGCAACTATGAAGGCCAGCATCAAGGCCATGTTAAACGGTATGATCGACTTTATGCATTGATCAGAGATCATGGGCAAACCTTCATCTTGCGGCTTATCTGTGCATCTCTATTATTGGCCTATCATAATTGTCTTCAGAACCCCTGGTGAAGATGTATCAATTATTAGCCTTCCTTTTTTCGCAGCCTTTTTCGGCATAATATTGTCTCTGAATGCAGATCAGGTTCTCTAATACTGATAGAAAAAGCTTTGCATCATTGCCCAGATCAGCACCTATGGCCTTGAGCGGAAATAATAGAAAAATTTAACTATAATGATATGAATTATGGATTGAGCATAAGGGGGATTAATTGTGAATTATTCGAAGGAGAGAACTCATTGCAGGGCTTTTTTGATATCTGCTCTGCTAATCGCTTTGATTTTCAGTTCGGCTCAGGCCATTACCACTAAGGACCTCATATTTGCAAAGAGCCCGCAAACAACACAGCCCATTTCGACAGTGGTGGCGGATGCCATGAACCAGGCCCCTGTGGCCAAAGGCCTGACTCCCGATCAGGAAGGGCCGCTGACAGCAGGCACACCGGTTGTCTGGACAGGCGATGCCTTTGACTCCGAAGAGGATGAGCTATACTATCAGTTCTGGTTGAACGGGCCGATGACGGGAAACACCTGGATGCCCATGAACACCTGGAGCAAGAACAATACCTGGACCTGGGAGACCAGCGCCATAGATATTGGCAATAATGTCATCGATATGCGTATCAGGGATGGACGCCATGCTCCCCCTTGGGGTCATGATGCCCATGTCAGCGCAGAATATATCATCAGCGAGAGTGCTGGCATTGCCGGCAGCTCGAAATCGAACTCCAAGCCGACTCTGACCAGCATGAAATCTGATAAGCAAACCCCGCAGGATAAGGGCGCCACTATTACCTGGACGGCTAAGGCGACAGACCCGGACATGGATACGGTTCTATACCGCTATGTCCTTAAGGGGCCTTCAACAGATGAACAGTGGGTGCCCATGACCGACTGGAGCACGAACGGTGTCTGGTCCTGGGAAACGAGCACGGGAAAAGCCGGCATATACATGATTGAGGTCTGGATTAGAGACGGATACCATGCAGATGTCGATAATTGGGATGACTCCAAGAGAACGCCATTTGTCCTGATGCAAAAGGGAATAATCAAGTAATGAATCAAGAATGCTCATTGGACGCCTGCAGATCCAGCTCTGTCTGACTGCTTCTGCATGCGCCCCTTTTTTATCTGATTTCTGGCAATTGGGTCGTGATCCTAAAATAGGTTGAAGTTTCTAAAACTCGATTAACGATTGCGGTCTCTCGGACGCGCTCGAGAGAGGACATTCTGGGCAAATCAGCATTCAATGATGCCTAATTCTGCTGCAGGCCTAAATACCAACCCATAATTGATTCACGACCGGCAATTGCTCTCAGGCCATAATTGTGTATCAGATTTGATAGGGAGAGAGATGAATTTGAGAAATGCAGTCGTCTCCTGGACGGGAGGAAAGGATGGATGCTTATCCTGCTATAAAGCGATGCAAGAGGGATGGCGGGTCAATTATCTTCTCAGCTTCAGGAATATATCACGGATCGGATCTCATGATATAAATCCAGAGCTGATTCTGGCCCAGTCAGAGGCAATTGGAATTCCACTCATTCATAGGGAATTCACCTCCTATGAGCAGGAGTTCAAGAGGACCATTCTGGATCTTCGCGCCAATGGGGAGAAGATCGATGGAGCTGTTTTCGGCCATATCCAGACCCACAAAAAATTGGTGGACAGGATCTGTACTAGTTTAAATCTAGATCTACTGCTGCCCCTATGGCAACAGGATTCGAGGAAGATCTTAAAGGAGATCACAGGTTTGGGCTTTGAGGTGATAGTGATAAGCGTCAAGGATGGCCTCATGGGCAGAGAATGGCTGGGCAGGAGGATTGATGAAGAATTTTCTGAGGATCTGAAGGATCTGGACCAATCCATTGACCCCTGCGGAGAGAATGGGGAGTTTCACACCATCGTCACAGACGGCCCGATCTTCAAGAAGAGGATTATATTGTCCGGAAGCGAGGCGGTATTGAGGGAAGGCTACTGGTTCCTCAACATAAAGGAGTTTTCAATTGAGGAAAAGTTATGACGAAGCCCTCATTGAAAGCGTCCCCTCGCATGGGCCCCAGACATGCTTGTTTTATGGGGAACGCCCCTGGCAGCAAATCTCAAGCGATTTTGCCTGCACAATCTGTTGGATGGAAGAAAAAATCTGCCAAGCAAAATATTTTTAATACTTGCGTGCTACAACACATAATATGCCTGGACTCGCTCATACAAAGAAAAGGCTAAATATGAATAAACATAACTGCCTTCGCAGACATGTGAGAATAAAGGAGGGTTTCGTATAAAGAAAGTATTGGTTAAAATAGGATTAGTATTAATTTTTCTGCTGCTAATCACAGGAATTACCTGGGCAGGAAAATATGATATGAATCCTGGAAGAGAAGCGATCAAGTATAAGCATGAGATGACCGATGATGTAACCGGACAAGGCTTTGCTGTGGAGTATAAGAGTATAAATACAAATAACCTCTCCCTGCTGGAGTACTACCACGGCAGCGGATCCGTGGACATGGCCGATATACTCAACTCCGAGCAGAAGACCACCAGCGGCTCCTACTACTACCTGGATTACGATGGACTGATGAAGAAAGCCTCAAAGGGTGCTAACAGCGTCGTCAGCTACACCAGGCAGTATGATAATGTCCAGTCGCCAACTACATTTGCCTATGGAACCGGCTGGTATGCCGCGAATCCCATTGAGTACAATTCCCTTATCAAGGATAAGACCGAGGCCAGGAGCTATCAAGAGTCTGCGTCAATGCACCGCCAGGTGGAGTACGCTCATGCTCTCAAAGGGGACATTGCCGTGGACATCAACTGTACTGGCCCCACAGACAAGACAGATGGCGTGGGCATTCTCAGCATGAAGATCGATGACGATGTTTTTCAGGGTACTCTTCACATAGGTGAGCTGCTGTTGAGCCCCAAGGAAAAGACTCAGCCAAAGACATATGATCCTATAATCGAGGTTCAAAATGACTACATCGGCAACTTCCAGGTTCAAAAGACGATGAAGCTGGAGATAGTCAAGGACAGAGAGACCTCTCAGAAGGACTGGCTCCCCTGCTGCATGGGCGGCTTTTTCGACCTTCCATCCTATAACTTCAATGTACAGTACGCAAGCTGGAAGGGAATATTCGACTGCTCCTGCCGGGAGGAATCAATCTCCACCATGAAACCAGCGTGGAACACGACAAAGGCACAGTTCCCCACCCAGGAGTATCAGTTTAAGCCCTGAAGGGGGCTTAAGCTTTTTTTTATAATTGAAGTAAAGAAACATACAGTCAAAGCCCAAAATCGATCTATTGGAGGCAATAGCTAGCTATAGCCCTCTGCCTGCGGCCAGTACTGGAGGCTGAATGTCCTCGCTTTGGGCGATGAGGAGGCCCGATCCGTGGGCATGATCCGGAGAGATACAAGATCATTTTAATCGTAGCAGCATCTCTTGTCGCATCTTCTGCTGTTGCCGTGGCCTGAATCATCGGCCTAGTGGGCCGGTGGTTCCCCATATGTTGCGCATGATCTTCGGCTGCATCAGGACGCTGAATCCCTATCCCTGACATTTGGCACCTCCTTGCGGCAAGACCACTCGATTGAAGATCATCAATGGGCTCCTCGTGCTGATTCTGGAAAGTTCTATGTGGACGGAAATGATATCCCTCGGATGGGGCAGACCGATTTGGCCCGGCTATTATTGGAAAGCTCTTTTTTTGCTGCAGCCAACATGCCCGATCGCCACAAAGGATATGCCTGCTGGTGGTAGGCAAAAATCCAAGGCTCTCATGCCACCCTATACGGCCAATTGTCTCCCTGGCCGCAGTTCTCAATGAGAAACACTATCTGGTCCAGCCTCCCAGGAGCCACAGGGTCTCCATCGGCGATGATTGAATCAGGGCAGATCTCAGACTCCATCTTTATATTGATAGAGCTTGGATCCATTAAAGCATCCTTGACTTTTGCCAGACCGTCACTCAACGGCGACCACTGGATATCCTCCGGCTGCAGATCGGGATTGTTCAGAGCAGTCCTTGCCTCCTCCAGATAATCATCTTTGAAGTCCTGCTCTCTTTTGATTCCCGTCCAGCTCTCCGGTCCTTTCCTTGCCTCGGCGGGGTTGGCAGGAAGCCTCGGCGGCTTCATAACTATCTCTGCTGTAGTCTTGCCATTGGTATTGACCGGCTTTATCTGGACAGTGGAATTCCACCAGGGATCTGGTATCAGGAATGAACTGTCAGAGCTTGCGGCATTCTTGAAGGCATCAAAGAACAGCCTTCCCCAACCGCCATTCCCTTCAGAAAAGTCGATATGCTCCGGCCAGGCGATATCCGGAAAGAGGACTCTCCACAGCCTGCGGTAGTGCTTTATAACCAGGTCGTCATCAAGGACTGCGCAATCAAGCTCAGTGTCGCAGGTAAAGGATCTGCGGTTCAGATTTGCAGAACCGCAGACCAGCAGGCTGAGATCATACATCTGAACCTTGGCATGACAGTAAATGCCTCCTGGAACTCGATTGGGGTGCCACAGGTCGTACACAGCCACCCGCTCGAATATGCTCTGACTCTGATCCTTCGAGAGGCCCTCAATCAGGTCGTCGAGGGCCAGCTTTCTTGCATGGTGCTCCTCAAGCGTATGCTCATCGGCATAGGGCGGAAGAATCAGAATTACGCAGAGTTTTTTTTCTTTATCGCTCTTGATCCTGTGGTTGAGCAACCTGGCCAGCGGTCCGCTGAAGAAGTATTGATCAAAGATCAAGATCAACTCCTCTGCAGCTTGGCAGGCATTGGATATTCCAGCCATTATGGTAAACTCCCCTCTTAAAAACGGTGGCTTATTGCGCTCCGGGCGGAGGGGAATGGTACGCCACATCTGCACTATAGATGAGCCCGCATATTGCTGTTTTTGATCGGACTCCGAGGACACGGGCAGAGGCAATATCTTTCCGTCCTTGATGGCAGTGTTTGAGCTGAAGATGACCTGACTGTTTAGCAGATGCAAACTGCCCCAAAAACCCGTCTCATAGACTCTTCCTCCGTCCTGCCATCTCTCAGAAAACTGCTCTTCCAGAGTTTTGACGATCGGCCCCTCGAGCTTCAGTAGCTGATCATGCCAGATTTGATATTCACTCCCGTAGACCTCATTCGGTAGATCCGTTTCCGGAACGGTGGTTCCAGTTGCATCTTTCAGTGCATCATAGATAGCGTCCGGTCCCCTCGGCCATTGATAAGCACCGTTTCTGACGGCAATTGCCTCTGACAGCATTTCTCCTGATTGCCAGTCCCCTCCCAGGAACTGAGGCGGATTTAATCCTGCAAGATCGACCAGATCATCCAGCGAAGCCTTTGGATCGAATTTGTAGAGATGCAATGGGTCTGGCGCGTCCATCCTGGTGAATGCCAGATCCATGCCCCCGCAATATGCCACGTTTATGTTGCCCACCCGAATTACTATCATCTTCTGGTGATGAGTAGAGGATACTGGTGGTGCCACCCTCATATCCAGAGCCACAATGCCACGATCTATTGCACTGGGGTCGTCTCGGCTCAGCCTTTTGCATTCGTTGCTGACAGCATCGGATATGTAATTGTGGTCGCTCATATGCGGGCCGAGCCCCGCAATTATCGATGCCTTCATCGGCATCCATAACAGTATCCTGACAGTGATGCCGGATTGCATGAGACGGAGGATCAATCCGATTATGGTCTGATCCTTCACTGCAGAATCGCTCTCATTCCAGGGCCGGTTCTGGACGATCCAGGGATTGTCTTCCGATAGATCTCTCAAGGGATTAAGCCGCCAGTTTGCGATATAGACGTGCCCTTTCTTGCCCTGCCGGGCCTGGTCAATTGCTGCCTCCAGGGATTCTCTTATTGATGACATCCCCTCGTATCCGCCAATCAATGGAATTACACGGCAGTTTTCGTCCCAGGGCTCTCTCTCGCCCTGCCGCATGGCCATGCAGGTTCCGTCTCCCCAGGGGCGGCCACCTCCCTTATCAGAAAATTCTAAAAGCCACTTGCTCGGATCAGCCACCATAATATGCCACACTCCTGAATGCCAGATGCATTATGCGTTTAATACGATAAATATCTGTGCCGACTATGCCTTCCCCATGGATGCATAACGAGATGCAGATGCATACAGATTTTCTGCAAATGAATTATCAGTCTCCGTTACGGCTTCCGTTGCTTACCCCTTTATCGGAGCAATATCAGGCCGCATAATAATATTTTTTCAACTAAAATCCACCGCTGTTTGATGCTCTCAACAGCAAATTCTGCGGTATTATGGTTTTCTCCCTGCAATAACTAACAAACCATTTTTTAAGGCTCTTCGCTATTCAGTATGGGTGAGCTTGAATCGAAAATTCTCTGCATCTTTTGTGCTTCTGTGGTGAACCGCTATGCATTGACCCAAACACCGAGACACAGAGGAATAGAAGCCATATTCTCTGCCTGAACTCACCAACAAAATTCAGCGAAGAGCCCCCAAGTCCTGCCTGAAGAAATCTTCTCTCTATCCATTAGGGATCGATCCACGTCCCCGCCTTCCCTCCCAACGCCCTCTCCAGTAGCTCGATATTGGTAATCAATGCGGATAGATCGGTGCGCTCGGCGAAGATCGCCGCTGCTTCCACCTTCGGGCCCAT
>NZ_DAIK01000029.1:0-4771 GCF_002496085.1 Methanosaeta sp. UBA458
TCTGCTAACCGAAGACGCATGACAAGAGATGCGCTTTCCCGTTGCTTCGATCACTGGCCCGCCTGCACGACGAGCTTTTCCTGGCCATGACAGAGGAGCTGATGACCGACGGGCTGCGAGCGGGAGGCACTGGTGGAGGCATAGAGATCCGGTTGGAGATGGTGGTTGGAGGCAGGCAGTCAGCTGGCCAGACGTAGATATATTTGTATGATTATAATATTCGGGGCTTCGCTCAATTCCCATTTCCAAAAAAATCGATATCGCAGGTGCTGCACCATCCAGCAACCTTTGCCGCCACTGTATCCAAGCCACCCCGGTGCTATGGGGGCCAGGGCACTTCCGCGCGTAAAACCCGCGCGCTTCGCCCACTAAAAAAAACAGATTTCAAGGATTAATATTAATCTAAAGAAAACATTTCTCCAGCCGACACATTAATTATTCCATGAAGTTAGAGACTGCAAAAGGTCAGGCGAAATCTCATGAGTGAACGCTCCTCCGTCCAAAATCCCATGCTGCGCTATGTCGACCAGATCGGCTGGCATTATGTCAGTCCAAAAGATGCTCTCTGCCTGCGAGGTGGCGAGGCGGGCCTTTACTTCTCAGACATTTTATTGGCCCAGCTCCAGAAGCTCAATCCAGCTGTGCTCGACCCATCCCGCGCTTCGGAGATCCTGCGCAAGCTCAACCTCCTCCGTCCCAGCATCGAGGGTAACCGGGACGCTCTCTCCTGGCTGCGAGGTGAGCAGTCGATCTATGTGCCGGAGGAGAACAGGGAGAGAAATGTCCAGCTCATCGACTTCGACTTTCCAGAAAATAACATCTTCCAGGTGACTGATGAGTGGAAGCATAAAGGTGCCGCTTTCCCCAACCGGGCGGACGCCGTCTTTCTCATCAACGGCATTCCCGTTGCACTGGCTGAGACGAAGAACGCTGAGAAGAGAGATGGAGCAGCAGAGGGAATGACTCAGATCCGGCGCTACCACCTTGAGACTCCGGAGATGCTGATTTTGCCCCAGGTCTTCGAGGTCACAGAACTGATCAAATTCTTTTACGGCGCCACCTGGTCTACCTGCAGAAAGAACCTCTTCAACTGGAAGGATGTAGTGCAGGGCGACTACGAACACACCGTCAAGACCTTCTTTGACCAGAAGAGAATCCTCAAAGTCCTGCATGACTATATCATCTTTCTGAGCCGGGACGACGACCTGGTCAAGATCATACTCAGGCAGCACCAGACCCGGGCGGTGGAGAAGGTCATAGCCAGAGTCCGCGACCCGGAGAAGAGGCGGGGCCTGGTCTGGCATACCCAGGGCTCGGGCAAGACCCTCACCATGATCACCATTGCCTCCAAGCTCCTGAGAGAATCCCAGGGCGCCGGGGCAGAGAAGCCCACCGTCCTCATGCTGGTGGACAGAACGGAGCTGGAAAGCCAGCTGTTCAAGAACATTGCCGGCTATGGCATAGGCTCCGCCCAGATCGCCTCTTCAAAACGCGAACTGAGAAAGATCCTCTCCTCCGACTACCGGGGCCTTGTCGTCTCCATGATCCACAAGTTCGAGGACATACCGGGAGACATGTCAACCCGAAATAACGTGATTGTCCTGGTGGACGAGGCCCATCGCACCACAGGCGGAGACCTGGGCAACTACCTTCTGGCAGCCCTCCCCAATGCCACCTACATCGGCTTTACCGGCACGCCCATCGACAGGCTCACTAAGGGCAAAGGCACATTCAAGGTCTTCGGCATAGACGATCCCCAGGGCTATTTGGACAAGTACTCCATAGCGGAATCGATCGAGGACGGAACAACTGTCCGGCTCAACTATGCCATAGCCCCCTCAGACCTTCTGGTGGACCAGGAAACCCTGGAGAGCGAGTTTCTCGATCTGGCCGCCGCCCAGGGGATCAGCGATATAGACGAGCTCAATGCCATCTTAGACCGGGCGGTCAAGCTCAAAGAGCTGCTGAAGTCCCCGGACCGGATAGGCAAGGTGGCAAGATATGTGGCCCAGCACTTTCGGGATAATGTAGAGCCTCTGGGCTTCAAAGCATTTCTGGTGGCTGTCGACCGCCCCGCGTGTGCCGCTTACAAAGAAGAACTGGACAAATACCTGCCGCCTGAGTACTCCCAGGTGGTCTATTCGTCAATGCATAATGACCTCACAGAGCTGAGGAAATACTATATCAACGAGGATCAGGAGAAGAAGGTGCGCAAAGATTTCCTGAAGAAGGACTCCCTTCCCAAGATCCTCATAGTCACCCAGAAGCTCCTGACAGGCTTTGACGCTCCTATTCTATATTGCATGTACCTGGACAAGCCCATGAGAGATCACGTCCTCCTCCAGGCGATAGCCAGGGTCAACCGGCCTTATGAGGATGAGAGCGGCCTGGTCAAGCCCTGCGGCTTCGTCCTGGACTTTGTGGGCATATTCGAGAAGCTGGAACGGGCCCTGGCCTTCGATTCAGATCTGGTGGCATCGGTCATCAAGAACATCGATGTCCTGAAGCTGCTCTTTGAGACCTATATGACCGGACCGGCAAAGGAGTATATCGCCCTCTCCAAAGGTTGGGACGACAAATCCAAAGAGAAGGCCATCGATTACTTTAAAGATAAGGAGGTCAGGGAGAACTTTTTCTGGTTTTTCAGACAATTGCAGAACATCTACGATATACTCTCCCCCGATGCCTTTCTGCGACCTTACATGAATGACTATCAGAGTTTGGCCCGGCTCTATGGCCTGATCCTCAACGCCTATATGGATGTTTATGTAGACCAGGAGATCACTGCCAAGACCCGGGAGCTGCTGCAGAAATATACGACTGGCGGATCGATGGAGCCACCAGGAGCCATTCACGAATTGGGCCCAAAAGAGTTGAAAGCCTTAAGAGATAGCGGAGTCTCGGATACCACAAAGGTCCTTAACCTGAGAAAGCTCATCGCCCTGGCCTCCAAGGGCAGTAACAATCCCATTCTCCGACTGATCGGGGAGAGGACAGAGGCGATTCGGCAAGATTATGAGGACCGACAGATCACCACACAAGAGGCATTGATCCGTTTTGAGGGGCTGGCCCGGGATTATCTCAATGCAGATAAGGAACGAGAGAGATTAGGCCTGGATGAGAGTTCCTTTATCATCTACTCACTCCTGAAGCCAGAAGTGGAGGAAATTCTGCCCGCTCAGGCAAAGGAGATCAATACCCTATTCCAGAGCTTCCCTGACTATCGATGGGATGAAAAGCAGGAGCAGAAATTGAGGGCAGGTCTCTACAAATACATGCTGCCAATTGCAGGCAAAGAGAGATTCATCAAGCTTACAGATGACCTATTGAGGTTGCGGCGGGAATGAGATAATGAAAAAGCAAAAGCCAGGGGAAAGGCCCATAACTGACAGAGCTCCAATAGACAGAGTTGCCACCAACAGAGCCATAATTGTCAAAGCCGCATATACCACTCCAATAGACAGGTCGCTTGCGGAGAAATCCGCAATAGACAAAGCCTCAACAGACAGATGGCACGATGCCGATGATCTAAAATGGACCGCACGCAACTGGGCCTCCAGAATGGGGGTCAAAGTCCCCCAGATCTACATCCGCCAGATGACGACCAAATGGGCATCGATATCGACTTCGGGACATCTTACTCTGAATGCTGAGCTTCTGAACATTCCAAAGAGCCTTGGCGAATTCGTGCTCGTCCATGAGATCGTGCACAGGCTGGTTCCAAACCACGGCATGCTCTTTAAGAGCTTTCTCTTTGCCTATATGCCCGATTGGCAGGAGCGGGAGCGATCCTTAAGAAGCCTGGAGAGAGAACGGATTGAGCAAAAGTGATGCTTATCGATCATTTTTTCATCACCGCTTTTTCTATCCAACGTCCTTTATCGCCATTGTATCCAAGCCACCCCGGCGCTGAGGGGGCCAGGGCACTTCCGCGCGTTTAACCGCGCGCGTCGCCCACTAAAAAACAGATTTCAAGTATTAATATTAACCTCAATATATCAAGAACAATCGACAGCCCACATGTATTTCCAGGCTCTGATAGTCGCCGGCCTCTATCACGCGCAACAACCGCGCGCTGCGCCCCACTGAAAAGAGGCATAAGAAGCCACAACGCAATCATAATGAAATCATCATTATAATTCCAGGATGTCTCTGAGCTAACTCATGATAACAGTTAAATCCCATACTGGAATAGAATCCATTATGTTCTCAGAGTACATCAGAGCAGCTTTGAGTCGGGCCAAATACGAATCCCTGGAGGATGGCTCTTACATGGCTACGGTAGCCGGCCTTCCGGGAGTGATCGCTACCGGAGAGACGATCGAAACTTGTCGGGACGATCTCATTGAAGTAATTGAAGAGTGGGTTGCCATACGCCTGCAAAGAGGCTTTGCTATACCGGCCATCGATGGTCATACGATAGACGTCTCTGGGGAGCCGATGGCTATTGTGTAAATTGACTCCGGTCCCTTACCGCGTCCTCATAAAAAAGCTCAAAAATCTGGGCCTGGAGGGACCACACTCTGGCAACAAGCACCCTTACATGATCATTGGAGAGACGGTTATCATATTGCCAAATCCTCATCAGGGCAGGGATGTGGATGTTCGCCTGATCAAGACCATTCTGAAAGATGCCGGTATATCTCGAGAAGAATGGCTTTCAGCTTAGTGAAAATTGCAGGTCACAATCGACTGATCCAACCTGCAAGGTGAGTTCTCCCGAGTCATGCGAGAGGGGCTGATGGCCGGCAGGCTGCGGGTGGGGGCGCTG
>NZ_DAIK01000074.1:0-5492 GCF_002496085.1 Methanosaeta sp. UBA458
CTTTAGGCCGGAGTAGTTTACAGAGACCCATTTTGCCATTTGACTATAATATCTTCGATTCGATAAAAGTGGCATCTGCCACCGATCGGCAGACCTTGCCGAAGTAGGGCTCTCTCCTCGAGTTCGCCACCCGCAGCAGTTCCTTGACCCTCTCCGGGTCGCAGCTATCGATCTTGACCAGATTGTCGCTTCTTAGCAAGCAGGGCTTGATCTTACCATCCGAGGTCACCCTCAGCCGAGTGCAATGGGCGCAAAACTCGGTGTTGTCCATCGGCCTGACCACCTCCACCTCTGCTCCATCCAGGAAATACTTCTTCCTTCTGTGCATCTCACGGATTAGGATGGAATCCGCCCTGGCAGCAAGGCTCCTCTCGATCCCCTCAATGTCTCCGGATATTCCCTGGCCTTGAATGTCCAGGAGCTCAATCAACTGCAAGATAAGCCCCCTCCGGCGGCAGAAATCGATCATCTCCGGGACCTCCGACTCATTCCTCTTCAAAACCACAAAATTCAGCTTGATGGGCAAGAGATCGGCCTCTCTTGAGGCATCAATCCCCGCCAGCACCTTCTCCAGATCCCCTGGACTTCCCCCGGTGATCTGGCAATACCTGTTCGGCTGGAGGGAGTCCAAGCTGACATTCACCCTGTCCAGACCAGCCCGGGCCAGAGCCTCCGCCCGCTCGGCAAGCAGGATGCCATTGGTGGTTATGGATATATCCAGGCTCTGGGGAATACGGGCAATGATAAGATCGAGGTCCTTTCTCAGCAGAGGCTCTCCGCCGGTGAGCTTCACAGAGCGCATCCCAAGCTCCGCTGCCGCTTTGGCAATGCTCACCACCATATCTCCTGGAATCTCGCCACCAGGCAGCAGCTCTCCCTCGTGATGGCAGTAGATGCACTTCAAATTGCATCGAGGGGTGAGAGCGATTCGTATGCCTGTGACTTTGCGGCCATAAGAGTCCACCATTTGACCGGCCATTACAAGCAGGTAATTATGTTGCTAGTATTAGAACTCTCTTCTGCAAGGTTTATTATATATTTTAGTATTCTATCTCGCCCAGGCTGCGCTTGAGATAGCTGAGCAGGGTCATGGCTATTATTATGCAGATAGCAAAGCCACTGAGCAACTCCTCCCAGGGATGGCTGTTCTCGGAGAAGGCATAGATTATTCCCCCGGAGAGAAGGGCCAAGATCAGGGTGGCGATGATGGAGACCAACATGGACCACATGATGGACCCCACCTCGTAGCGCTCGAAGAACGAGGCAGAGAGGACAAAAGCGATCGCCGCCAGGATAAGGGTTATGGATGCTGGCAGGCCAGGCCCGTAGCGGAAGAGCTGGATCAGCCCCAGAGCTAGGGCCATCATCACCACTGCCAGCAGTCCCGAAGCAAGAAAAGCCTTCAGGATGTAGTTGTCAAAGCGATACTCCATCCGGATCATCCTTTATCAGGTGTATATTGAAATAAGCATATGCATATTGCGTTTTGCCTCTTTCAATTCGACCTTTGGATCTCTGCATCAAGCTCCATCATGACCTGCTTATACTCCCGGTTAAGCTTTTCAGCCTTCTCTTCTGCTCCATCCATCACCTGGGAGCGGCCCATTATCTCCAGCTCCCGGCTCAGCTCCGAAAGGCGCATCGCCCCCACATAAGCGCTGCTGGACTTCAGGCTGTGGGCGGCGGTCTGCAGCTCTTTTGCATCACCGTTCTCCACCGCCTTCAGGATCGCTGCAATCTTTTGCGGTGAATGCTCCAGGAAGAGGCCACCCACCTCAGCAACAATATCAGGATCGCCATCATCCTGCAGCTCCCTGAGGCTGGCAAGCACCGATCGATCCAGTGCATTGCCAGAGACTTCATATCCTTCTGTCATTTCAGCCCATCCTTGCAATCTATTAGATGCGTGTTTGCGTATTTCTTACTATTTATTCTTATCTTCTTTCAGAATATTGAATTGTGAATTCCTGGCTGAGAATCAATCCAGCAGCACCATCCCAAAGAGAACAACCCTCTCCGAATAAGACCTGATCACCTGGGGACTGTATCCGGCATTCTCCAGGGTCTTGAACACATCCACCCCGCAACCCTCCATGGAGGGCCTCATCCTGTCCTTATGCCGGCACTTGAGAACGTCCAGGGGATTCATCTTCTCCCCACTCTCTTGCATCTCCTCACCTACACATGTCTCGCATAGGGTGCAGGGCAGGGCATAAAAGCCCAGAGCTTTGTAATAACCCAATAGAAATGCCCTGGTTTCCAACTGGTAGACGGTATCATGCAGATTATTAATGGAGTCCCAGAGGTAATGGTGGATGTGCCTGGGGTCGTTTCCCGGTCCCGGTTCCGCCAGGAACCTGGCCAAAATAGCCGTCTTGTACTCAGATACGACCCTTCTCATCTCCTCTGGAGATGGAGCAAAGGGCGGGCAGCAAAGGTGCTTTCCATAGGCCCGGCAGCCGTATCTGCACTTCAGCCTCACCCAATCCGCCACAACTATAAGATCGGTGGAGATGGGACGGATATCCGGATGGATCGATTGCAGCTCAAAGAGAATGCTGTCCAGATCCTCATCATTCATAAGATCTGCCTCCGTTCTTTATTTGCATTGCCCCTTTCTCTATTCACCTATCCGTTATCCGCGCCCGGCTCAGCCCGTCTTTTGCCGGACCACCAGCACCGGCCTATCCGATCGCCGGGCGACATCGAATGAGGTGCTGCCCAATCTCATCTGCTTGATCCAGCCCTTCCCCTGGGAGCTGAAGATCAGAAGCGAAACATCATGCTTTTTGGCAAGTTCCAGAATCTGATCGGCAGGCTTGCCCTTGAGGATATGGACTGTGACCATTCTTCCCGGCTGCTCCAGATCCTGACGCATCAGATTAAGCTTTTCTGCCGCTCTGCCAAACTCCTCTTCTTTGGATATTACATGGGCCAGAAGGATCTCTTTTGTTCCCTCCAGTTCCCCTGCCAGTACTATGGCATCCTCTGCTGCCGCCGAGAGGTCAGTTGTGACCAGAATCCTGGAGAAGATATCTGGGCAGAACCTCTCCATATTTGCCTCTTTACCTTTTTCCAGCATTTTGTGGCGGATGATTAATAGATCGGTCTCACCCTGGCGCAGCACCTCTGTGGATACGCTTCCGAGCAGTATCCCCTCCAGCATTCCCTTACCTTCTGCTCCCATGATTATCAGGGATACATTCTCCTCCCATGCCGTCTTCTGAATGGCATCGCCCACAGTTCCTCCGTAAACAAAATCCGCATCCTGCCTGGGCTCCGGAGGATTGAGATTTATCCCATCCGCCCCACTCATGGGCTCCACTATCACCTTCAGGATGGGCTTCACCATGAGAGAAACCTCATTTTTGCAGGTAATACTAGCGAGCAGCTTTGCCTCTTCATTGAGCCGAAAAGCCGCCTCGCTTATGATGGCGTCATAGCTCCATCCGCTCTTCTCCAGGAGCTTGGGATTGCTGGCATCCAGGACATTGAGAAGCACTACCTCTCTGGTCCCAGGGATCTCCGTTACATATTCGG
Organism: Methanosaeta sp. UBA458; assembly: GCF_002496085.1. NCBI lineage: Archaea > Methanobacteriati > Methanobacteriota > Methanomicrobia > Methanotrichales > Methanotrichaceae > Methanothrix > Methanosaeta sp. UBA458. The sequence goes on from NZ_DAIK01000074.1 coordinate 3,541, forward strand.
CCATCTTGCTGGAGTACCTGGAGAAGTCGGTCGGAATCAGAACTTTTTCAAACATTTTCTCTCACCCCTCGCCTATTCTCTACTCAGAAATTGTTCATGAATCTGTCTTCGTCAAAATATATCAAAATGGCGATATGTCTTGGATCAATCAAACGACGATGGCAAGGGCCATGATGAGGATAAGATCTATTTATACCAATGACGCATTATAATTTGTTAAGATCTATCGGCTCTTTTGGGCTGATATCGAGTGTGGGATTATGTGGAAATACATCTTGCTAATGATAATTGCCATATCTTCAGGCCTGATGAGCCCCGCAGGAGCGGATGGAATCATCATCGTCGATCCGCCACCTGGAGTGGACGTGCGTCTAGACCAGTCTCTGGCCATCAAGTACCATCATGTGGACATCCAGATAAAGGACCAGGTGGCCACCACCCGGGTGGATCAGGTCTTCGTCAATGACAATCCATGGACTGCTGAGGGAACCTACATATTTCCCCTGCCAGAGGGCGCTGCGGTGAGCGATTTTGTGATGTGGGTGGATGGAAAGGCAGTGCACGGCGAGATCCTGGAAGCTGATGAGGCCCGGACAATATATGATGATGTAGTGCGGAGGATGAAAGACCCGGCACTGCTCGAGTATGTGGGCAGAAAGGCCCTCAAGGCCTCAGTGTTTCCCATCCCCCCAGGAGAAGAGCGCAAGATTGAGCTGGAGTATAGCCAGATCCTGCCGGTGGAAAACGGCCTGGTTCATTACATCTATCCCTTGAGCACAGAACGTTTCTCCTCCCGGCCGCTGGAAGATCTGGTCGTCAGGGCCCAGATCGAGTCGCGAGAACCGCTGAAGGCCGTCTATTCCTCTCGCCATGAGGTCTCCATAGATAGGGAGGATGACTACCATGCCCTTCTGGGACTGGAGCAATCGGATGTCCTGCCGGACAGGGACTTCGAGCTCTTCTACACCATCAGCAGCGAGAAGATCGGCCTGAACCTGCTCAGCTTTAAAGAGGAGGGCCAAGACGGTTTCTTCCTCCTCCTGGCAGCACCGGATGTAAAGGTAAACGAAGAGGAGATAGTGGTCAAGGATATAATTCTAGTCCTGGACACCTCGGGCAGCATGCAAGGCGAGAAGATGGACCAGGCCAAGGAGGCTGCCAGATATGTCCTGGATCACCTCAATCCTCTGGATCGGTTTGCTATCGTCTCCTTTGCCACTACCACCAGATCTTTCAGCCCCAGTCTCGAGCCCGCCGCCCAGGCAGATAAGGGAAAGGATTTCTTAGACCGCCTGGAGGCCATGGGATCGACGGATATCAACCGGGCGATGATCGAGGCGGTGGGCCTGGCGGAAGAAGTCCGCCCCACCACCCTCATCTTTCTCACCGATGGCCTGCCCACCGAGGGAGTGACGGTGACAGGAGCAATACTTGACAATGTAGCGCGAGAGGCACCGGATAATGTGCGCATCTTCAGCTTTGGGGTGGGCGACGATGTGGACACCGACCTGCTTGACCAGATCTCTATGGACAACGGCGGTGCGAGCACCTATGTCCGTCCAGGGGAAGAGATCGATGAGGAGGTCAGCGCCTTCTACCGCAAGGTGAAGATGCCCGTCCTCTCCGACCTCTCCTTAGACTGGGGCGATATCATAGTCGATCAGGTCTATCCCCAGAGGATCCCGGACCTTTTCGCCGGCTCTCAGCTCATCATGCTTGGAAGGTACAGAGAAGGCGGACCGGCGAAAATCACCCTGAAGGGAATGGTCAACCAGGAAGAGAGAAGCTATACCTATGAGGATCTCAGCTTCCGGAAAGAGGGCGGCGACGACTTCATACCCCGTCTCTGGGCCACCCGGGCGGTAGGATACTATCTCACTCAGATCCGGCTTTACGGGGAGAAGCAGGAGTGGATAGACTCCATCGTCTCCCTTAGCACCCGCTACGGCATA
>NZ_DAIK01000074.1:5559-7896 GCF_002496085.1 Methanosaeta sp. UBA458
AATTTCAGACTTCGAGGAGGAAATGGCTGCGGCAGCAGCTGAGCCTGCATTTGGGGAAGCTGCTGTAGAGAAAGCCGTCTATCAGAAGTCATTGAGCGCCGCACCAGTGGGGGCAGCGGTGCCAGTTAATATGTCCGTCTCTACTGGGATTGATGGAACCAGTAAGATGGTGCGGGTCTCAGAGGTGTTGAAGAATGTGGGCAGCAAGACCTTCCTCTTGAAAAATGACACCTGGATAGACACCACATTTGACCGCTCCATGAAGACGAAGAAGGTGGCATTCCTGGGCGAGGAGTACTTCGATCTGATCTCCCAAGTGCCGGTTCTGGGAAGCTACTTCGCCCTGGGTGAGAGGGTGATAGTGGTACATGAGGGCCAGGCCTATGAGACGGTGGCCGAAGACGACTCGGGTTCTGGTTAGAGCAACAAGAAAAATGAGCGAACCGGAGGGTCGGGAGATATCTGCTCGCCCGGCCCGGATTTTTCCAATTTTTTCCTTTATATCTCCATCTGCCCCTTTACATAGAGGTCCTCTGCCACCCGGTTCAGCCTATCACCCTTCACCTCTCCGCCGTAGTCGGGCAGAATTACAATATCCTTATCATGGTAGCGATTCCGGATATCCTGGATGTAGGAGGTCTGAGAGGCCATCTTCTCCTGGCAGAATTGGCAGGGGCATTCTCCAATCACATGGTTTATGACAATGGCGGAGACGTTCACTCCATGCGACTGTACCGTCTCAATCAGCCGTCTGCTCTCCTCCACTGCCGCCTTCTCCGGGATGGTCACAACGGTGATGCTCGCGGTCTTGGGATCGGTAAGCGCATTTCTCATGGTCTCAGCCTTCAGCCGCATGGCTCTCACCTCTTTTAGTATGGAATCCCCAAATCCCGATTCAAGCATATTGAGAACCCCAATCCATTTGTTTCTGATCCCCAGCACCTTGGTGACAAATCCGGTGGTTATGGAGGGCAGCTGGAGCAGAGGGAGGACCATGGCCGTGGGCGCAGAGTCTATGACCACCAGATCGTACTTCTTCTGGACGTAGATGTCATTTAGCTTGTCCATGAATATCAGCTCGGAGACGCCAGGCATGCTGGCAAAGTCCTCCGGCTTCACCTCCACCTCGAAGAGGCCGAAAAGCGCAGTGATCATGTTCTTATATCTGCGAAAGAAGCTGCGTGACTCCTCGGCAAGGTCTGGCTCATATGCAAATAGATGCTCTTTGATCTTATTCGGCTGGCTTCCCAGGTCTATATCGAAGATATCAGAGAGAGAATGAGCGGGATCCATGGAGAAGACAAGGGTCTCTAAGCCCTTTTCAGAGGCCCATATGCCTGTCGCTGCAGAACATACGCTCTTTCCCACGCCGCCCTTGCCTGCTACATAAATGAGCTTCATGGCCTGTACTGATCGGGGGTGGATTTAATTGTTTGCTAATAAAAAGGTTTTTCTACTTTCAAGACATTTTAATGAAATTAATTATAAAAGGGGGCGAAAGGATGAGGAAGCAACTAATATTAACTGCAGTGTTCATTCTGTCCATTAGCTGGGCGCAAGGTATCAGCGACGGGAGGACAGCGAGCCTGGATATCGTTGGGAGCAATGTGAATAACACCACGTTCATATCGCTGGATGGCGTTCCGGTTGCGCTGGATGTAATAGGAAGCACCACCAGTAATATCCAGGTAGGGGCTCTGGCTAAAGATTTACAATCACAGTGCCGCTATTGCTATGAATGCGGCGCATGCGGTGAGCCGAAGATCTATACCACGCCATGGGACGACTTCAGAAGGCCTTTATGCTATCCTTGGAGTTCTTATATTCCCACCCGCTACAATAAGCCCATGATCAACTGGAATACGGGAACCATGGATCAAGAGCCAGTCTCTCTGGGCCAGGGAAATGGCGTCTCTGGCTGATGGCAAAGAAAGATGGAAAAAAGCCTCTCTGGCTGGCAGGCGGTTAGAGGTCTCTTCCGCCAGCCGAAAAGCTTTTCTACTTTCAGTATATATAAAACATCCATTAAATATTATGTCCAATGGAGGGGAATGAGTTGAGGTATTCTATACTGGCAGCAATGCTGATTCTGATGGCATCAAGCGCCATGGCCTTTGGCGGCCCAGGATCAGTGGTCGTGGATATTGTGGGAAGCAATGTGGAGGATACGAAGGTTGTGGCCGATGGCCGTGGAGATATAGACCTGGAAATCATCGGAAGCACAGCGAAAAACACAATAGTTTCCCCATTTAAGGCAACAAGTTATTATCAATCATGCCAGATCTGTCCGCAGTGTCCGACATATCCCACACCCATATATCCAACACCTGAATGTCC
>NZ_DAIK01000119.1:0-11594 GCF_002496085.1 Methanosaeta sp. UBA458
TTAGGCCGGAGTAGTTTACCTGATGGTATTGGGCTGTCCCAGAAGGCTTATCTCTGCCGGGCCATAAAATGAGCCACTATGTCAGGCCTGATAGAAACCTTCCGCGAATCCACAAACTTACAGTGCAGCTTCCTGGAGAAGCTGCTGGATCTGGATATGCCAAGCGTAGCTGCATTCTCCGAGTCCATGGTGGACTTTCTCAAACCCATCCCGGAGAACAAGTTCGTCTACGGCCTTGCGGCGGGACGATCCGCTCTTGCCCTCTACAGCTTCATGCAACTCATCCAGAACCATTTTGAGAACGTTTTTCCTTTTACCCTGGAGGACCCAGTTCAGAGGCACTACCGCAAGGGAATGAACCTCGGCATTGCCATATCAGGCTCTGGAGAGACGCAGTCAGTAAATAAATATATAAGCGACTTTATCACTCGCGGCGGGGACATCAAGCTCATTACTGCCAATAAAGAGGGAACCGCTTACAAGATGGTGAGCGAGTATGAGAAAGGGGACGTTCTGGTAATCGAAGCCAGGACGAAGCATGCCACGGACAAGGATATGCGTTCCAGGCTCTCTCCTCTTGGCACGGAGTTCGAGCTGGAGGTCTTGGCTTTTTTGAATGCCCTTTTCGCGGATATTCAGTGCCGGCTCAAGGGGATCTGCGATCCTAACTGTCCGGAGTATCGATCCATAATCATGGACCTGATGGAGAATGCCAGCCTCATCTCCCGCATGGATCCTGAGCACCTGGAGAACTGGTTGATCAGGCTCCTTCCCCGCAGCGGAAGATACATAATTGGAGGAGTGGGCAGATCCGGTCTGGTGGCAAGGGCCTTTGAGATGAGGTTCACCCATCTGAACAAGATCAGCTATTGGGAGAGGGATTTCAATACCCCGAGCTTTCAGATAGGCGATGTATACATACCGATAACCGGAACAGGCAACACCTACGAAGCCCTGGAAGGGACGACGTTGGCCCTGAAGAAGGGTGCTGATGTGATGCCCATAACTGCCAATCCTTCATCCAGACAGGTCTCCATCCTGAGCAAGTGCAAAAGGAGCAAGGACATAGCAGTAGTGCCGGTAAAAGAGGAGTACCGCAGTCTCTTCAGCGGTGACACGTCCTCGACCACCTGGCTGATGTCCGATTACACCAAATTCAGGTATCCCATCTTTGAGATCAACGCCTCCATATTCACCAACAGCGTGGTGGCCGTGGGCGCGGAGTTTCTGGGCATAGCAGAGGCCGGCATGAGGCGAATGCACGTCTGAGCCCAAGGGCAATAGCTGTCTCGGCTGCACTTTTTCAAGGATGATGTGATGAAAAAATGACCAGGATAATAGCTCTCTCAGATACCCATCTGATGGAGGATGACAGGCTACCAGAAGCGGTGGTCGCATTAGCAAGCAAGGCGGACATCATCCTTCATGCCGGCGATTTTGTCTCAGTCCAGGCCCATTCCGCCCTTAAGGATCTGGGAAGGCTGGTTGCGGTGAGGGGAAACTCCGACTCGCCCCAACTCAAAAGGCTCCTGCCGAAAAGAGAGGTGATAGAAGTGGAAGGAGTGAAGATAGGCCTCGTGCACATGGCTTCACATGGTTCCGATCTGGTGGGGGCGGAGATGATGGCCAGGGAGATGAACTGTGAGGTTCTGGTATTCGGACATATTCACCGTCCACTCATAGAGAAGGGCAGAAGGCTTCTCATCTGTCCCGGGAGCACCTCCCAGCCCAGGATGTCCGCTCCCTCGGTGGCGGAGCTGATGGTTATTGATGGCACTGTGCAGGGAAGGATCATCCCCCTCGGAAGCCCGGCCTGCAACTATCTGAAGTATGCTGAAAGGCTTGGAAGAGAAGAATCTGAAGAGAAATGAGCAAGTGGCTTCCTAAAACCAAAAAATCTGAAAAAATGTGGCATTATTTATCACATTTAGCAGCTATAAAAAAAGGCAGATGTCACTGCAGCAAATGCAGCCCAAATGTTCCTATCTAATTTGGTGCCTCCTCCTCTTCATCCGGCTTTTCTTTCAGAGTGCTTACGGAAATTCCATGCATTACCAAAAGAAGAAGGACGATCAAATAAAAGTACACATTAATGACCCTGTTCATGGCGATGAATAAGACCAGTGCGGTAGCCATCCACCCCCAGCGGTCTTCAGGATCCATTCTTTGCAGTGCCAGCGAAAAGATGGCGACCATAACGATGCCTTGAACAATTATCATCGAATCCCAGGGAATAAAAAGAGATATCAGATAGGAGAGGTTTACAGAAGGGGTGTCAATATAAAACCAGTTGCCGTACACACCAGCGATGAACTCTTCAGGAGAGCCCAAAAGGAATGGAAGTATGAGGATCAAGGCAATTGCTACTGCTATCAATGAATTCACAAAAGCCTTTTTTATTCCCCATCTCTTAAAGGCTGAAACCACAATAAAAGGAAAAATGACCCAGACGAACTGGTAGGCGGCGAGAGCATATCCAGATGCAATAGAACTCGTCCACCATTTGTTGCTTCTATCGAGGAAAAAGACGATTGAAAGAATGAGAAATAGCACCCCGAGATAGATTTCGTGCCGGTACTGAAGATATGGGGTCAGCAGGAATACCGGAACTAGCAGCATGCTATGATTCCTGGAACCATTAGCCGAATATGCCAGAATAAGCGCAGAAACCAGCATGCTTATCAGGTTTATAAACCGCAGATCCACTCCAGATGCAGCAGCTGGCAGATAGGCCATCCACATTCCGGGCAGATAAGTGAACACCTGATGGGGTGGATGGTAGAGAAGGTCATGGTAAGCATATGGGCTCATCCCTGCCAGGAAGGACTGACATCCCGAGAGGATGAGAGGGAGCATATCTGACCTCTGTGAATGAAGCGGGAATGAGACAATGCTTAAAAGGTATGTTCCAGTATATGCTGCCAGAGCGATAAGAACAAGAAGGCCCTGGGATGCATCCTTAATAAGTAGATATATGAGTGAAGCTCCAATACATGCGAATAAAAAAATAGCAACCGGGATATTTAGATGATAGCCGAAAAGGGCATATCTGATATCCTGCACGATCAGAAGGATAAATGCCATCGCTTCAAAAATCAAGATAATGACCGTCGTTAGCTTGACGGCAGAAATGCGGTTGACGAGGGATAAATGAGCATCTCCAACGATTCCGGGCTTTATAAAAATAATAAAAGCAGCAAAAAATAAGCAAGTATATGGCAATAGGATTATCTGAAAGATAGGTTCCGGGAGCTGATCAGGCAAGGGAAAATACCGGTCGGATTTCACACTTATGAGGAAACCAAGCAATGCGAGAGCCAAAATCCGTATTTTTATTTTTCTCTCTTCATAAGATAATTTCTCGGCATTTTCCTTACCACTATTGAACGCATTCATCTTCGTCTCCGTCACCTTCACAGGCTGCTGATCGGATCGGCATCTGTCCAAATCCAGAAGACCAGCTTTGAACGAGGCGGTTGTAACGCTGATTGATTATTTAAGGGTGATGGAAAAGGAGAGCTGTTTTTATCGACTCTATCATGATATCATGATGTAAATCAGCTTGCCAGGAGAGTTCTCTATATCGACCATAATCGCAATGCTGCTTGCCCTATCCGGCTTCGCGCCATACGTAATTTATGCTTCCTAGGTAATTAAATGTAAATGCAATCAATATTGCCAGAAATTCGGATGCTACATAGTGAATTCCTGCAACTTCCGTAAAAGCAAGCAGCGCGGAAAGGTTAATCAGTATGCCTCCAAATGAGACAGCATGATACCTGGCCATTGCACGAACAATTGCCGTCCCCTCTGGGAAACTGTAATTGAACGTCGCCCTGGTATTCAAGAAAAAGTTCCATATTATGCTTATCTCTATCGCTATCAATGCAGATATGATATAATATATATGAACATAGGCGGTTAGAAGCCAGAGCAAGGTCAGATTAATTACCGCCCCTGTAGCCCCAACGAATGCAAACTTAAAAACAAATCTCCATCGCCCTCTTGCAATCAAATTGTCAAGAATACTTGAAGGAAGGATTCTTAATGCCTGATTCCAGGAATGATCTACGGGCTTGCTTTGCAGGCTTATCCCTTGGATTGATTCCGAGCATTGAGCCAGCAGATTATGTAGGGCGATATGCATTACCATTCCCCTCTTATTCGTCCCAGCTTGAGCTCGAGCAGAAGCTCAAAGATCCTGGCCATCTCCCGGAGGCCGTTCGTATTGAACCCTACCTTTGAAGAGCCCGTTTTCCTCTTATAGAAGGATATGGGGGCTTCCAACACCTTCGCCTTCGATTTATATACAATCTCAATGACTATCTTGAATCCCTTGGGTTTAAGCTCCAGATTATCGAATACATTCTTCTTTGCCACCATAAAACCTGTCATGGGATCCCTTAGATCTACGCCCAGGATCAATCTGGTCAATTGAGCAAAGGCGAGGGTTACTAATTTCCTTCCTAAAGTGTCACTGCACTCTCCACCCTCAATGAGCTTCGATCCGAGGACGATATCATGATTCTCTATCAGCTTGAGCATTTTCTGGAGATCTTCTGGCCGATGAGAGCCGTCGCCATCCATGAGAGCGATTATATTTCCTTTGGATCTGGACAAGCCTTCAACAAAAGCGTTGCCCAAACCATCCGATCTCTGTATCATAACCTCCGCCCCTTTAACCTTTGGCGCGGTGCGGCTCTTGTCTACTATCAGTATTTCGTGGTTTTCCTTAATTGTTGCATTGATATTATCTACAAGCTCTTGAATGGTTGGTTCATCCTTTGTGGGAATTATAATCGAGGTCAACATCTGCCTATCCTTGTCATGAGGTCTATCGCAATTTTTCAGTATCGATCTGCTGATCTTTATAGATCTTTTCACCCTGAACACGATCCAATGGATCGGTCCAAGATCGGGATGACAGAGGCCCAGGCCCCTTCATCCCTTCCTTGTCACCTCCACCTGCAGCACATCAGTAAATGCCTCTGCATTCCCATCCAGGGATGCGACTATGCTCACCTTATACAACCCGGGAGCGACATTGGCATTCCAGATGCCCATGTACCTGCCCCCAGATGTCTGCAGCAGGCTGGTCCTTGTCTCTTCACCGCCATCCGGTGCATATATCACTGCAGTGCACCTCAAAATGCCATCGGAGGAGGACTGGTCGGATGCATTTGTGGAAGAGGCAGAGCTCTGGCCCGCCTTTCTATTCGAGCCGATCTGCACATATCCATCCTTGCGATCCAGGTTGGCAAAGCCCTGGGGAGAGCCAAATCCGCAGGTAGCGCATCCCTTAACCGTCAGCTTCGGTTCCTGGTTGGCGGAGGAATTGGCTGAGGAAGAGCTGTACTGTGATGAGTCTGTCCTCTCCGTCCTCTCATGGAAGGATGCTGTTATGGTCGTCGCCTCTCCTGATCTGACCGGATTGGGCTGGGCAGAGACCTCCGCCAGCTCATAGGGGAACTTGGGCTGGTTTTCCAGCCAGTCCCTCCAGGTGTAGAGCCGGGCATCGTAGCCGGACTCGTTCAGAGCGAACCAGAGCAAAGCGGCCTCAACCCCGATATTGGTGTAAACCACAACCGATCGGTTCTTGTCAAGATCCAGGAAACGCTCTTTCAGCATCTCTTTGGGCATCATGCTATCATTGACCAGCACATTCTCATAGGGTATGTTGATCGCCCCGGGAATTGAGCCCAGCTCATAAGCATTTGCCGGCCTGGCGTCAACTATCTGCGCCCCGCCAGTGACTACATATTCATAGGTGGCAAGAAGCTCTGGCCTTATATGGGGGATATACTCGGCCTTGGACCTGATGGCAGAAGTGTTGCTGATGTTCAATCCCCCAGCCTTCCAGTCCTCGATCGTGCCCTCCAGCACCCTTACCTTCTCATGTCCCAGGTATTTTAGGGCCCAGTAGGTGAAGAACGCCGGCGACGGTCCTCCGCCACAGGGCAGGCACTCCCCGGCGATCAGCAGGGAATCGTTGCTGCTGATGCCCGCATCTCCCAGCAGCCGCGCCATCTCCGATGCCGGCACTATCTCCCCGCCTTCGGAGAAGAAGCGATCGTAATTGAGATTGACAGCGCCCTCGATGTATGCGGTCGCACTGGGGCTGATGTCCAATACAACCTCATCCGAAAAGATCGAATCCGGGGATGCTATCGCCCCGACCAGCTCGCTGCTTCTGCTCAGAGCGGATGCTGTGCTGTTGCTCATGCCGTTGCTGGCGCTATTGTTGCTGCTATTGCCCATATGGGTGGAAGAGGATGAATTCCGACTCCCATTCAGCCCAATCTCTGCTTCAGCAGTCTTTATCTTCAACTCATTATTGTTCATTTCATTCTGCAGGCCATTCTGCTGAACATTTTTCATATCCTCTTCATAGGCAGCCTTCTTTTCCAGCCAGCCGTCCAGATTGGTCCAATCAGGGCAGGTGGGGCAGAACTCCCCAGTCTCTGTGCCTGCGCTGGCCGATCCTGCCAATAGAATAAAAGAGGTGGACAGTATGAACAGCAGAACCGCAATCGCTCCAGAAATGGCCACTGTCCCGCCGGCAGTTGCCGGCCTTTCTCCCTCAGCCGCAAGAGGGACGGAAAGATCAGATTGCAGTCTCATTTAACCCCCCGGACCCATCCACCTCTCGGAGATCTGGCTGTTGATTTGCCATCCAGTCCTGGTAGCTGTAGAGCCGGGCATCGTAGCCCATCATCTCCAGGGCGAACCAGACCACAGAGCCCTTCATCCCGGTATTGGTGAAGACGACCACTGGCTGGTTTTTGTTCAGCACCATGAAGACCATATCCAGCCGGTCCTCGCCGGTGATCTTCTTATCGGCAAGAACGCTCTCATAGGGCATGCTGATCGATCCGGGTATGGTTCCCATGGCAAACTCGGGCGGCGTGCGGGCATCGATGATCTGCACCTGGCCGCTCTTGACCAGATCGAAGGTGGCGGTGTAGTTTGAATTCACCAGAGGGATATACTCCTTCCGAGGAAGCACTTCAGCACTCCCTGAGGTAGCCCCTCCCGCTGTCGCCCAGTCCTCAGCCGTCCCGTCCAGGACTTTTGCTTTCTCATGGCCCAGGCTCTTCATCATCCAGTAGACGTAGGTGGCCACCGATGGTCCTCCGCCGCAGGGCAGGCATTCCCCATAGATGACAACCGAATCCTCTCTGGAGATTCCAGCCTCGCCCAAGATGCTGGCGACCTCATCTGCCTGCTTCAGAATCCCTGGCTGAAGGAAGAACTCCATATAGGGAATGTAAATTGAGCCTTCGATATGGAGGCTCGAGTTCTCGCTCACATCCAGCAGGATATCTGCATCATCTGCATCATCTGCATCATCGACTTCATCCAGCGGCAAGAGCATCTCTCTTGCCTTGAGGCTGCGGGTCATGTTGATCTGCAATTCCTTCAGCTTTAGCGGGGCGGCAATCTGAACATCCTTGGCCTCTTCTGCCTCTGCCTGCGGGACGCTATCGGGCGCCACTGCACTCTCGTTTTCCTCACCTTTTTCATCCTCTGCGCCCTGGGAGGAGTTCATCCCCCAGCGGATCTCCCTGGACTTCTTGGCCCAGTTGGTTCCAGCTGACTGCTGGGTAGCGGTTACATTGCCTATCTCATCCAGCTTGGCCATAGGATCCCAGCCGCCGTTGGAGTCGTCGCACCCCCCTCCTAAAGATGCGCATTCCGCACCGGCAGATGCGCTCTCTATGAGGACCAGGGCCGCCAAAAGCGTCCCGCAGAGAACGCCCATCGTAATCAAAATTGGTCTCAGTTTACTCATCCAATTCACCTCGACTTCAGGCGGCCAGCTCCTCTTTAACCTGCTCTACCACCTTAGAGCACACGTCCTGGTCAATAGAGAGGTCCTGAGTCTTCTCTATGCCCAGCTCAGTCACAATGATCTGTATGGCCGGCTCTATTTCCAGATGCTGCAGGGTCTTGGCAGCGCATTGCACCGGACAGCCATCAATGGATATCATCATTCCTGCTTCCCGTGCCGACTTTACCATTGCCTCGATATGAGCGGCCACTGCCGCCAGGCAGAAGAATCCTGCCACGTCCTCTTTCGACAGATCGACTGCCGCCTGATTAGCGATCTGGCCGACATTGCACGCTCCGGAGCAGGCCACCACCCGCACGTCCGAGGAGCTGCAACTGCACTTTTTTTTCTCGTCCATTGGTGACACCATTATATTTTCCAATTATGCGCATTTATCTCTTGAGCATCCGTTTAAGCTCTTCCACAGTTGCCGTTCTCCCTGTCAAGACCGATTTTCCATCTATATATAGGGCTGGTGTCATCATCACTCCTCGATCCATGATCTCCTGGATGCTGTCCACCTTGATGATCTCTGCATCAGTCCCCGATTCTTCCACTGCCTTCTGTACGTTCTTCAGCAGGCTCTTGCACTTAGCACAACCTGTTCCCATTACCTCGATCTTCACCATCTGATTTCACCGTTGGAGGTTAATTGTTCATTCTCTTGTTGTCTGATTCTCAGCCTCTTCTATTGTCTTCTGCCATCTCGCTCCGAATCCCGGATCTACAATTCCAGTATTTTAGCCAATCGAAAGTGCGAGATGGCTATTCTTATATTAGCTTATCGCAATAACACGATGATAAGATCATCGATCATTTGCAGCCAGAGCTCAAAACACAAGCTCTTTGTTCTCCGCATCATCGGATAGGTTCGGCGCCGCGATCCATTATGCTTGCCAAGTCTTGCTCATCCTCTGAGCTGATTGATGCAGATGCTAGTCGATTATCATGAAACTGGAATCTCGGCACATAAAATATGATCCAAGCCCAAAAAGGAGAGCAACTCGCAATCCCCTACCTTTCAAATATTGGATAATGGTAATACATATATCTGATCAGCTCCATATAGTAATAATGGTATCCTCAGGAGGCAGGATACAACCAATCGGAACTGAGGCTTTAAGAATGTTTTATTGCTGATGCTCAGGATATGGTGCTCAGGATATCATGGGAGAATTGCGGCCTCCGATTGATAGGGGTGAGGAAGATGTCTGAACTATACCGTAAGATGGTAGAAGAGGCCATGGCAGCCCAGCGGGCAGATGTGGAGACGGTCAAGAGAAAGAGAGGGCAGAGCTTTGAGGTAGAGGATGCCAAGGCCTATCTGGATGTAGTGAACAAGATGAAGGCCATTGAAGGCCAGTCCAAATCGGTCATCGCTCTGCATGTGGACTCGGTCAACTCTCATTATGAGGTCATGAAGTCCCTGACCAAGACCATAAGACCGGAGGACGATCCGTTTGTCGAGCATTACCAGACCCCTGCCATCCTCGAAATATTGTGTGAGCAGGACGAGAGCTTCAAAAAGAGCCTTAAGGCCTTCATCGATGGGGTGGGAAGATCAGAGGCTCTGATCGGGCTTGAGGCAGCCCGCAGATATGCAGGATTTTACGGTCCGACCTGTGTGGTGGACTTTGCCCTGATTCCAGGCAGCACGAGCAACGTGGTCAACAGGATCCTGAAGACCATTGATATTCCTGACGTCCATAAGCAGGCAATACTGGCTGCCAAATCCTGGGGCATGAACACCTCCTATGGCATAGGCGAGGTCTTTGCCCAGGAAGCAGAGAAAGGAACCAGTCTGGCAGAAGCGGTAAGAAAGGAGATCGATGAGATCAAGTACATCTACGAGAGTCCCATTGAGGCCCAGGGAAAGCTCATGGATGCCGCAGGCCACCAGTCCTTTGATGTTCGCAAATACATGACCGAGTACAAGAAGAGGATGATGCCCGCGGTCAGGGCGGCGATGAATGAAGGGGTTCACTATGGGAACATCCTCACAATTCCTGCTTATTGTGTGGGGGATATCGCCCATCATATATCCCAGTCCACCTTCAACATGTGCAAGGATGACGTCATAATGGCTGTCATCGAGGCAGTCACTGAGGTCATGGGCTCCACCCTCAATAACTCTCTGGACAGTTTCAAGAACGAGCACCAGCCTCTGAACCTGGCCACTGGTGCCGCCGCTTCCGCAGTCGAGTATATAGCAGAGCTGGACGGCTTCAACGCCATAGGCATAGTGGACCTTCTCACCAAGAGGTTCCATAACTATGTGCAGCTCTATCCCACCAGAGGAGCAGCAGCTGAGCTGCATAACTGCGACTTCATGGATATGATCTACCGGGGATGGAAGGTGCTTGACAAGGCCAGAAGACTGAAGAACGGCCTGGGCGGCAAGCTCGTCCCCAGGATATCGGGCTTCGATGTGGACCTTGAGCCCATTCACAGAAATGAGGTTCTCATGAATCCCCAGCGTTATGCCTATCCGGCCTGCGCCATCACCGTGCGCTTCTCTGCTCTGATGAGGCTGTCTGACTATCCCTGCCTCCTTACCAGCGAGCCGGTGACGGCTACGATGATGACCAACATCATCGCCCTGCATAAGGAGATTCCAGCATCACCCGCCAGGGTATGCAAGAACTGCGCTTCTGCGGCGCTGGTCGACTTCAGGCACTCCTACTGCCAGTACAGAGAAGCAGTATGAGGCAGCATCAAACAGCAAGAAAAGAAGCTTATTGAATTCCAATCAAGGTTGATGGTGGATATATGAAATGCTATCTTTGTGCTCTGGCTCAAAAGGATACTGATGCGGTGGCCATCTGCATACTCTGCGGAATGGGGGTCTGCATGGATCACCTGGTCAGAGAGGAGCTGGAAATTTGGGAGGGAGGCTATCCCTTCCCCTCCAAGAAGATGAAGCGAACGCTGCCCCGTATTCTCTGCAAGCCATGCTATGCTGCATATCATGAGGGATGAACATGTCACTGGCAAAAAGGTCCATTGCCGAGGCGGTCGGGACTTTCATCCTGGTTTACTTCGGGGCAGGCGCAGCAGCGATAACCCTGATGATCTCCCAGGGATCAAGCCCGCCCAACCCATTTAACATAGGCATAGGCACCCTGGGAGGACTGGGGGATTGGTTTGCCATAGGAATGGCTTTTGCCATCGCCATTGCAGCTTCTATATATGCATTGGGCAGGATCTCAGGAGCCCATCTGAACCCAGCTGTGACGATAGCCCTCTTGGCCACGAGGAGATTTTCCCTGGGAGATGCCATTCCTTATATCCTGGCCCAGCTGGTGGGCGCATCCGTCGCCAGTTTCCTGTTTGCCGCCAGCGTGGGCATGGATGCCGTCACAGTAGGTGGTCTGGGAGCCACAGCGCCATTTCCAGGAATCGGATACTGGCAGGCGGTAATGGTGGAGGCCATAGGCACCTTTCTGCTCATGCTGACCATCATGGGAGTGGCTGTGGACAGGCAAGCTCCGCCGGGATTTGCGGGGCTGGTGATCGGCCTGGTGGTAGGGGGGATAATCACCACCATCGGGAACATCACAGGCTCATCTCTCAACCCGGCAAGAACCTTCGGGCCCTACATTGGGGATTACATCCTGGGCGGAAATAGCCTGTGGCATTTCTTCCCTATATACATCATCGGGCCGGTAGCAGGAGCTCTGATCGCCGCCTTCCTGTACGACTATCTCTCGGCAGAATAATTTTTTTTGATATTTTTTTTGCTTATAACGTCGGGGTGTAGGGG
>NZ_DAIK01000169.1:0-11520 GCF_002496085.1 Methanosaeta sp. UBA458
GAGGCCTGTTATCATCACCAATGACAGTAGCATCAAGGATAGCGGCAGAAAAACGACTCTTGCCGCTGATTCTTGACTCAGTGGCTCCATCAAAGCATCTCCTTTCCGCTCCTCTCCAGGGAAGTGTTTCTGATCCAGCTGTAGTTAGCTGCCTCAGGTTCGTACTCAGTCCTCTCGGTGACATAAGGGCCGCTTCCGGTTTCTCTCACCACCATCTTCACCTCGTTTTGGCCCGACGGCGGATAGCCAAACTCGCCCTCTGCAGTCATTATGCCTGTGATAGAGCCATCGGACTCGACTCTGTACCCAAAAGAAGCCACAATCATTCCGGTTTCATCTTTCAGGATGATGTTTCCCGCAGTATCGTTAAGGGTGATGGCGCTGTTCAAGAAGACATCCGTCTCGTTGCTCTCGCCCCTACCAAGATGGATATTGATCCTCTCGTTAGGGCCAAGGGTGAGATCAGGCAGAGTTACGGACTGGTTGCTGCTGCCGTTCCTACCGTCACTGACATCAAGAGTCCAGCCGTTGAGGCTTTGGGCAGCTGCTCGGCTATTGGCTACTACCACGAACTCGTCCTCGCCTGTGGCCATAATCCTGGTGATGGCCAGCATTTTAGGGGTTGAAGAAGGCTTAGCGTCGCTCTCCTTCTGGACGTTGTACCCCAGATCCACAACCCTGGTGGAAGCCTCGTTCGCTTCCTCCTCCGCGGTTAGCAGGCTGCGGAGATGGTTATCTAGCTCCCCAGCCCTGGCATAGGCCTCGTCCGCCTCGGCCCGTCGGCCCAGCGCCTTCAAGACTTCTCCCTTGTAAAGCCAACCTGTCGGCTCTTGGGGATCAAGCTCTGTGACCTTCTCAAATGCCTTCAATGCCTCTTCGTTATTGTTCTGCCCCATGAAGTTAAAGCCCTTAAAGGTCCAGACCTCTGCTAATTTTCGGCTTGAATTGGCTGGGATCATCTCAATGGTTTCATCAAAAGCCTGGTCGGACTCGTTGTACCTACCAAGCATAGAGAGAAGCTCCGCCCTCTGCCAGTGAAAATCGATATTCTCGGGATTCAGCTCAACTGCCCTGTCTACGGCATCGAGCGCCTCGCCGGTCCTGCCCATCCACCTGAGAATAAAGCTTTTGTTGAGCCAGGCTCCAGCATTCTCTGGATAGATCTCCAGTACCTGATCGAAGTAGTCCAAGGCTTTTTCGAGGCTTTCATTGGCCTCTTCCCTCTTTCCAGGGCTTTTTTCACTGCCCGACAGCACAAGGAATGCCTCTCCTTTGCCCTTCCAGGCTTCTGCCAGCAGAATTTTATTCGAGCCCGCAGCCCCAATGGCCTTTTCATAAGCCTCAGCTGCTCCTTCAAAGGATTGGCTTCTGAATAGAGCCCTGCCAGTTTGAACCCAATCATCTGCAATTTTCACCTGTGCAGTCTCTTTAGAATTGGGGAAGCCATAATCCGCCCAGTTTGTGCTCAAGGCCTGCAGCGCCTCATCATGCCTGCCCAGAGGCTTTTCCTCGGGCGAGAAGCCTTTGCCACTGGTCGGCCTCTGCCAGGCTGCGGTGAAGTCCGAGTTGACCATCATGATATTCTCGATGGCTCCTGTGGACTGGTTGCGCCATGCTGAGGTGGTCCTGACAATCTGACCGTCTGCAATCCAGGCATTATGGTAGATGTCCGTACCTTTTGCCCACCACAGGCCCATGATGCTCTGCTTATCTTTGGTTGGCAGCAGATTGAGAGCGCTGTCAAAGGCTTCCACTGACTCGTTATATCTGCCCAAGGAAACGAAGATGTCTGATTTCCTTATCCAGGCACCAATTGCCTTCGAGGAATTCAGCTCGATGACCCTATCGTAAGCTTGTAGCGCTTCATTGCTCCTGCCAAGGTTGTCCAGGCTTTCGGCCTTCAGCCACCAGGCTTCAGCATCTTCGGGATCTTCTTCAAGGCTGCCATTCAAAACCTCGACTGCTCTCTCGTAAGCCTCCTTGGAGTCGCTATATTTTTCCAGGCTCAGCAGGGCATTGCCCCTACCAATCCAGGCCCTGGCCGACTCCGGATCGATCTGAATGGCCTTCTCGTAAGCCTGAAGAGATTCGTTGTAGGCTATGGCCGCCTCTTCAGCTTTATCTGGGCCCATCAGAGACTCGGCCTTGGACTTCCCAAGCCACGCATCCGCAACTGCCAAAGCGGCAGAGGAGTATCTGTATGTCGGGTCCCGTTCAACAGCACGGAGGACCTCATCGTAGGCCTGAACAGATTCGTTATATCTGCCCTGGTCTCTTAAGGCTGCACCTTTACCCGACCAGGCCGTTGCACGATTGGGATCGATCTTTAGGGCCCGGTCGTAAGCTAAAACAGCCTCTCGGTTCCTGCCTAAGCTCCTGAGAGCATGGCCCTTGCTGGTCCAGGCTCGGGCATCGGATGGGTCCAGCTGCAGGGCGCGGTCGTAGGCCTCTATGGACTCATCATATCTGCCCAGATCATTGGACAGAATCTCGCCCATCATCTCCCAGGCCATCACATACTCCGGAGTTATTTTCGTGGCATTGTTTAGAGCTGTAATTGCCTCCTCATACCTGCCCTGCTCCTGGAACAGAATTGCTTTGTTAACCCAGGCACCAGAGTTATTGAGATTCACTTCGATGCTTCTGTTCAGTTGCTCTATTGCCTTCTCGTATCCTGCAGCGGCTTCATCGCGTCTCCCCAGCTCTTTCAGTACTCCCGCTCGATTCTGCTGGGCCTCCTGGCCCACGAAATCCGGATCCAGGTCGATGACCTTGTCGTAGTTCTTTACGGCCTCCTTCAGCACAGCCCTGGATTCCTCAATCTGGCCTCTGGCTGCCAGATCCTGGCCCATATGGGAGAGAGCGACAGCCTTTCCTTCGTAAGCCTGAGCCAGGTTTCTGCTATCGTTGGTGGGTGCAAGCTCGATGGCCTTATCATATGCAGCTAAAGAATCGTTGTACCTGGCGGAGTCGTTGTTGAACGTGGCCAGATCGTCGCAGATCACTCCCTTGCCTGCCCAGGCCTCTGCAAATTTAGGATCAATCTCCAAAGCTCTGTCGAAGGTCTCTATTGCCTCTTCAAAGATCTGAATGCGCTCCTGGCCGCGCAGCCCGTTGACAGCCTGTCGCAAGGCAAAACCCTTCCACAACAGGTAGGTAGTGTTCTCTGGATCAAGCTCGATGGCCCTGTCGTAAACCTGGAGGGACTCATCGAATCTGCTCTGGTTCTGAGTGATCACCCCGGCTAAGTTCAGGCCGGAGGCTTTGTAAGCCCAGAGGGTGGCGTTCTCGGGATCGAGCTCTATGGCCTTATCGACCGCCTGAAGTGATTCTTCGAGAGATCCGTTGTTGTAAAGATCCAGGCTCTTTTCATACCAGTAATTTGCGCTCTTCTCGTCTTCCGCTACAGCGCCGATGCAGAGTATGGCCAGCGAAATCATAGCGAGAGCAAATCTTACTCCTACTACTATCATCGATGGCTTCTTGGCGTCTAATGTCTTTTTTCGTTTCATTTTTTCACCCACATCTCCTGTTTTTATTGCTCATGTTTGAGCGGCAATCATGTTTTTCAAAAAAATAGCCCGGATTATTCCTGATACCCTAACTTCCTGGCCACACGAAAAGATAGGTCGGCTTCAGAGAACTGGCCGAGGGCGCTCTGTGCCAATCCCTTGCCATGCCAAGCACGGCCAAATGCCGGATTGAACTCGATGGATTTGTTGTAAGCCTCTAGAGCGTCCTCGTTCTTCCCTAACGCTAGCAGAATATCGCCTTTGCCATTCCAGGCCTCAGCAGGGAATACTGGAACAGAAGATGGAGCGATCTCCAGTGCCCTGTCTAAGGCTTCTATGGCCTCATCGTACCTGTTTAGTTTGATGAGGGCATAGCCTTTTATGATACAAATGCCGCTGGCATTGCCTGCATCTTTCTGGATAACCTCATCAGAGATCTCCACAGCCTTCTCAAACGCCTTCAAGGCATCATTATGGTTATCCATTTTAGCCAAAGCATTTCCTTTTTTGTACCAGACTTCAGCCCATTTGGGATCTATCCGAAGGGCCTGATCGTAAGCCTCAATGGATACGTTGTATCTGCCTAGCTCGGAGGCCATATCGCCTTTCATGCGCCAACTGTGCCTGTCTCCGGGGCTTAATTGAGCATACTTTTCAAATGCTTCGAATGCCTCCTCTTCCTTGCCTAATTCCGCGAGGGCAAAGCCTGCGCTATTCCATGTTCGAGCAAGCTTTGCAGTATCGCTAGCAGGTATCAGCCCAATAGCCTGGTTGAAGGTTTCCTTGAACTCATCGTAATTGCCTTTGATAGCGAAGTCATATCCCTTAATTAACAGGGCATCTGCCAGCCTCGGCGTATGGTTCAGCTCTATGACCTTCTCGTAAGCCTGCAGAGCCTCGTCACTTCTACCAATCCCATAAAGTACGTTGGCCTTGGACCACCAGGCTTCTCCATCTTTCGGATTCCTCTCTGTGCTCAGGTTGAGAATCTCCAGGGCCTTCTCAATGGCATCGAGCGATTCCTCTTGTCTTCCCAGGCCGATCAAGGCATCACTTTTGGCCTCCCATGCTCTGGCATCCTGAGGGTTCTTCTTCAGATCATTGTCAATGAGATTCAGAGCCTTCTCATAGGCCTTTGATGACTCGCTACCATTGCCCATTATTCCCAAGGTTATGGCGATGCTTAGCCAGGCACTGGAGTTCTCGGGATCCAGCTGTATGACCCTCTCCATGGCCAATACCGACTCCTCCAAAGAGTCGTTTTCAAAAAGCTCAGTTCCTTTTTTATACCAGTCGTCAGCAGTGTTCTCCTGCAGCTCATCTTTGTTACTATGATTATGAGCTAACTCCGGCCCGATCTCCGTCCTCTCGGCGATAAAAGGACCAACACCCGCTGCCTTCTGCACCATCTTCCCCTGATAACCAGTCCCTGGATACTCAAGATCGTTTTCAGCTGTGCCTGAGTAGTGAGTGACCTGGTGAGCGATCGAACCATCCAGCTTGGTCCAGTAGTCCAATGAGGCTACTTTCGCTCCTGAGCCGTCTCTCAGGGAGACGCTTCCGACAGTGTCATTCAGCCCCAGATTGCTGTCCAGGAATAGGTCTGTCTCATTCTCCTGGCCGCTTCTCAGGTGAACCCTGACGGCTTTCCCTGGCAGAAGGGAATATTCCGGCAGCGATACTTTTGATCCCTGAATCTCCAGGCTCCAGTTCTGGAGACTGACGGCCTCCTTCAGGTTGTCGGCGATATCGATGAAATCGTCTTCCTTGGGATTGAT
Organism: Methanosaeta sp. UBA458; assembly: GCF_002496085.1. NCBI lineage: Archaea > Methanobacteriati > Methanobacteriota > Methanomicrobia > Methanotrichales > Methanotrichaceae > Methanothrix > Methanosaeta sp. UBA458. Next base: position 5,291 of record NZ_DAIK01000169.1, read on the forward strand.
TTTGGTTATGGTCAGGCAGGGAGGCCAGGCCTGAGGCTGCGCTTTTGGCTGGTTGAAGGTGTACATTTCCCAATTAAGGCTTGACCCCATGAGTGAGCCTCCATGTCTGCCTGGATCAACCGCCTTGCCTTTTAGCTGCAAGGCTGCAATATAATCGGAGTTGATCTGCTCTATCTCATCGAAGGACTTTGAGGAGATATTGTACAATCCGATAGAGACCCTGTGGATCTGGCCGTTAATGAGCCAGGCTTTTGTGAATATAAAGGTGTTCTCGCTCCGCCGCTGGAATCCTAACTGCGACTCGGATTTGTTAGCGGGAACCAGAGCCATTGCCCTGCTGAAGGACTCTACCGATTGGTTGTACCTGCCCTGAGCCGCCAGGATATCTGACTCCCTTATCCAGGCTTCCAGAGCGTGGGATGAGTTCAACTCTGCCACCCGACCGTAGGCCTCCAGTGCTTCCTCGCTCTTCCCAAAGAGATCCATCTCCTCTGCCCTCAGCCATAAGGCCTCCTGGTCTTCAGGGTTCTCCTGGAGCCTCTGGTCTATGAGCTCCATGGCCTTCTGAATTGACTGGTTAGCCTCCGCTCCGTGGCCCATGCCCGCCAGGGCCATTCCCCTATGATGCCAGGCAGAGGCATTCTGCGGGTCCGTCTTCAGGCCCTCGTCGAAGGCGCTTATTGCCTCCTCATTCCTGCCCATGTCAAACCAGTCCTCTGCGCTGTCCTCCTGCGCTAGGGCACAGGCGCAGAGCATGGCTACCGTTAACAACGCGATGGCAAATCTTGCTTTCATTCACAAACCCCCATTAACTTTACAAAAATGCTATGGTCATTCCTCATACCCCAGCTTCTGTGCCACTAGAAGCGACATGCTCGCGTTGTGGGTTTGGCCCAGCGCCCTCTGCGCCTCTCCCAGCCCGTGCCAGGCTGTGCTGAAATTGGGGCTCATATCTATGGCCTTGTTGTACTCCTCCAGAGCCTCCTCATTCCTGCCCAAAGCTCTGAGAGCATCTCCCCTGGCAATCCATGTGGTTATGTGAGTTAATCTTGGCTCGACGCTCGGAGTGGTTTCAAGGATATGGTCATAGATGGCTATGGCCTCATCGTACCTTTCCAGATTGAAGAGCACTCGGCCTTTCGCCTCCAGGAGGCTGACATCGCCCGGGTTCTCTGCTATCGCTTCATCATAAAGCTTCAGGGACCTCTGGAAGGCATCTGTTGCCTCCTCATTCCTGCCTGTCTTGTTCAAGGCTGATGCTTTGGAGAACCAGGTCTGTGCCAGCTCTTCGGTGTTGTTCTCTGCTGCCAGCTCGATTGCTTTATCATAGGCCTCCAAGGACTCGTTGTACCTCTTCATCTCGACGAGAAGGCTGGCCTTCCACTGCCAGTTGCCGATATCCTCCGGATTCTGCCCGATGGCCTCATTGAAGGCTGCCAGAGCTTCTTCCTTTCGATCAAGCTCTGTTAAAATAAATGCCTTGAAATGCCACCAAGTGCTGCTCCTGGGATTTAGCTCCAAAGACTTATTGACCGCCTCCAGGGCATCTTCCCATCTGTCCACAGAGGCCAGGTTCTCGCTCTTGGAGGCATAAGCCAGGGCAAGCTCATCTGTATCGTTGGCAGGTATCAGGCCGATGGCTCGATCGTATGCTTCAACCGACTCATTGATGTCCCCTATGCCGCTTATAACCTCAGCCTTTCTCCACCAGACATTGTAATCCTGCGGCTTGAGTTCAGTGACTTCATCGTAGGCCTCATGGGCCTCATCCCATCGACCTAGGTTCAGGAGAACATTGGCCCTGCCCATCCAGGCGTCTGCATCCAACTGGTTCCTCTCTATTCTCTGGTCGAAGACTTCCAGTGCCTTCTCATATGCCTTGATGGATTCTTCGTTCCTGTTCAGACTGTTCAAGGCACTGGCCTTTTTTTCCCAGGCCTCGGCATCGCTCGCATTCTTCTTCAAGTCCTCATCCAGAAAGGAGAGAGCCCTCTCGTATTCCTTGGCCGACTCATTCGCCATGCCAACTACGCTTAGATACCAAGCCTTGCGGATCAGGACGGTCTCATTTTCAGGCTCTATATTCAGAGCCTCGTCCAATGCTGAGATGGCCTCTTCGAAGGAGCCGTTGTGCGTCAGCCCTTCAGCCTTGTCCATCCAATAGTCTGTGGTATTTTCCTGTGCAGTGACACAAGCACATAGTCCTGCGACAGCCAGCATGCCCAGAGCAACAGCCCACAGCCCTCTGCATTTGTGTCTTTTCCCCACTCGACGTTTGTTCAATTCAATCACCCATTTTCGATGCAATAAAAATTATTAAGGAATCACTTTTCGTATCCCAGCTCCTTTGCCTTTGCGAAGGCGGCATCTGCGTCTGATGTGCGGCCCAGCGCCTGGAGAGCAATGCCCTTTTTGTGCCAGGTCTGTGCACCCATAGGCTCCGACGGGTAGTTCTCGATGGCATTATCGTAGGCAATGACCGCCTCATCGTATTTTCCCCAGGCGCTTAGCGCATCTCCCTTGCTGCCGTAAGCGTGAGCTATCAGCGCCTGCGAGGAGTCGGGATTCTGTTCAACGACTTTATCGTATGCAAAAGCGGCCTCTTCATATCTTCCCGACTGGTTGAGGGCATCGCCCTTTGCGAGCCAGACAAAGGCGGAGGCTTGCAGGTTCAGCTCTATGGCTTTGTCAAAGGCTTCAAAGGACTCGTTATACCTTCCCAGTTTTGCCAGGGCCGTTCCCTTGCCGCTCCAGGCATTGCTCAGCGATTCATTGTCAATTGCATTTTCGCCATCAAGATCGATAGCTTTATCGTAAGCGAGCAGGGCCTCCGCAGATTTGTTCAGCCTAGTATCGAGAACTGATGCCTTGTAGGTCCAAGCTTCCTCATTCATCGGGTCAAGCTCAAGGGCCTTATCAAACTCCTTGATGGCTTCTTCGTACAGGCTCTCATTCTTGTGCCCGCTCAAATCGGCCAGGTTGGCGATGAAAAAGCCTTTGTGAATATGCAATGTGGAGTTTCCTGGATCCAGTTCAATGGCTTTGTCCTGCGCCTTGAGTGATTCGTTGTACTGGCTGCGGTTGCCGTCAAAGGAGGCTGCAATGCCGAGGCTTGAGGCTTTAGCGTCCCAGAGCGTAGCATTTTGGGGATCAAGCTCAATGGCCCTGTTGAGGGCTTCGACAGATTCTTCATATGATGCCTTCTTGAAAAGTTCCTGACTCGTTTTATACCAGCCATCAGTTTTTTCCTGCATTCTATTGGCAGCTAAAGCTGCAAATTCGGCTCTTGTCTGTAAAAAGCCAATACTGTTGTCTCTGAACAACCAGGTGGAAGCCGGCCTTGAAACAATCTGCTGGATGAAATCAAATTTCTTTGTAGACTTGTTATAGCTGCCGATGGTTACTCTGAGGATCTTATCATCATCCCGCCAGACGTCCGTACGTAGAATAGAGTTCCCTTGATCTGAGACAACACCCCCTGCCCAGCTGGCATTGTCAGGCATCAGTCTAATTGCTTCATTGAAGGCTTCCACCGATTCGTTATAGCCGTTAGCTTTTGCGAAGAGTATGTCGGCTATCCTGATCCAGGCACCCACCGATTTGCTGGAGTTCAGCTCTATGACTTTTTCATATGCCTTGATGGCAGCATAATCCATGTACAGAGCCTCGTAGCTTACAGCTTTTTGCCACAACGAATCTATATCTTCCGGATTCTCCTCCAGCCTCTGGTCTGAAATCTCTATTGACCTTTCCAGGGCACCTATTGCCTCCTCATTTCTGGCAAGGCCGGCCAGAGCTACACCCATTGCCTGCCAGGCTTTCGCATCCTGAGAATCATCCTTCAAGGTCCCATTGGTCGCATCGAGAGCCTTCTGGAAATATTCCCGAGATTCAATCTGATTTCCCAGAATTTGAGATACCTGGGCCTTGCCCAACCAGGCACTGGCATTTCCGGGGTCCAGCTGCAGGGCGTGGTCATATCCCTGAACGACATCCTGGAAGGGATTGCGTTCCGATATGTTCCCACTTATTCCAGTCTGATTAACCGACATACTCTCCGCCATAGCAGAGGCGCAGAGCATAGCTATCGTTAGCATTACGATAGCAGATATCTCTTTCATTTACAAACCTCCTTCATTGGTCGAAAGCGGCTCCTGACACAAGTCCCGTGATCAATGAGAAGCTCTCTCCTCTGCTTCCCGGATTTATGGGCCTGATCTCGATATTCCATATACCCTTTGCGGGATTTCTGAGGAAGTAATAGTCGTAGTTCGTGCCAGTGACGTGTTTTATATTCTGACGGTCGCTATCCGGGAAAAGCTTGCTCCCATCAGGCTTGATCAGGGTAACGCTGAAGGGATTGCTCTGCCAGGCGAGGCCCACCATCTCGGCGCTCCCAGCTGCCTGACTTATTCCCTGGGCTGCAAGAGCGGCCTGATCGTAGCCGAGCTGTCTTGAGAATATAAGGGGCTGTCCGGCAACATATGTAACTCCATTCTCTACCTTTGCAGAGCCGATGGCTGTGACTGCCGTTCCCCAGGGCAGATTTATGGATGATCCGGGTGGAATCGTGTAGCTGCTCGGGGCAGCCCGAGGTGAGGAAATCGTCTGACAAACGCCGTTCACACACCTCTTTCCAGCTCCACAGACCACGGGTGTATGAGAGCACCCCCAATACGGATCACACTCATCGATTGTGCAGGGATTCCCATCATCGCAGTTCCTCCGCAGATGCATACATTTGCCCCGGCCGTCACAGGCATCGATAGTGCAAGCATTGCCGTCATCGCAGTTCTTTCCCTTATGGTAGCATTCTCCATTCACACAGGAGTCGACAGTGCAAGGATTGCCGTCATTGCAGTTCTTTTGGCTATGAGTGCATTCTCCATTCACACAAGAGTCGGCAGTGCAAGGATTGCCGTCATTGCAGTTCTTTTGCCTATGAGTACATGTCCCGTTCTCGCAGGAGTCGGCGGTGCAAGCATTGCCATCATCGCAATTTCCTGGGGTGTGAACGCATTCGTTTCCATTCCATGTATCGATGGTACAAGCGTTGCCGTCATCGCATTTCTTTGAAGAATGGACGCACACTCCATTCAAACAATAGTCTATTGTGCTCTCGTTTTGATCATCGCAGTCTTTCTGCTTATGAGCGCATACCCCATTCTCGCAGGAATCGATTGTGCAGGGATTGTCATCATCGCAGTTTACGGGAGTATGAACGCATTCTTTTCCATTCCAGGCATCTGCAGTGCAGGCATTGCCATCATCACAGAAATGAAGGAGGGCAGAGGACTCATTTCCAGTAATGGATTCATTGGTGCTGTTCATGGAGATTTCTGAGCTTTGCAGAATTGATGAATTCCCTTGTGTCGGCATTGATTCTATGAAGGAAGTATTAGCGTTCATATTTGGCAGAATTCCCGTATTCTGATTGCCGGATTCAGTGGAATTAATGATTCCAGATACATCAGCTCTAGCCGGGCCATTTATGCTTGAATTATTTGATGCCACATTGTTTTCCAAAATCCAGGTTGTCTTTGAAGCATTGCTAGCGAGATAGGTCCCGGATTCCCCCGATTCACTGCTATTTATCGGAAAGCCTGTTACCCTGGTTCCACTTGTATTCGTTTGGGAACTGTTTGTAACTTGGAAGCTGGCGGTTTCTGGACTCGTGATCTCCGGAGGATTGGTTATGTCGGGACTGCGGTTCTCTGAGGGACTGGTTATGTCAGGACTGGAGATCTCCGAGGGACTGGTTATGTCGGGACTCGTGATATCCGGGGGACTGGTTATGCCGGGACCCGTGACCTCCAGAGGATTGGCTATGCCAGGACTTGTGGCCTCAGGGGGACTGGTTATGCTGGGACTGGTGACCTCCAGAGGATTGGCTATGCCAGGACTTGTGACCTCGGGGGGATTGGTTATGCTGGGACTTGTGACCTCCGGAGGATTGGTTATGCTGGGACTTGTGACCTCCAGAGGATTGGTTATGCTGGGACTTGCGACCTCCGGGGGATTGGCTATGCCGGGACTGGTGACCTCCGGAGGATTGGCTATGCCGGGACTGGTGACCTCCAGAGGATTGGTTATGCTGGGACTTGTGACCTCTGGGGGATTGGTTATGCTGGGACTGGTGATCTCCGGAGGATTGGCTATGCTGGGACTTGTGACCTCTGGGGGATTGGCTATGCCGGGACTAGTGATATCTGGGGGACTGGTTATGCCGG
>NZ_DAIK01000169.1:11575-13038 GCF_002496085.1 Methanosaeta sp. UBA458
GGGGACTGGTTATGCCGGGACCGGTAACCTCTGGGGGACTGGTTATTTCAATGTCACAGTCTATCGGCTCATGGACGCAGCCATTTGGCCCACAGTAATCCTTCGTGCAGGGATTTTTATCATCGCAATCTCCACACTTTGACAAAGCATAGGATGGAACTATCACAGCACAGACACAGAATATCACTATCGCTAATAATACAACTATGAGCCTCGCTTTCATTTACAAACCTTCTTTAGCCCTGCAAAAAGATTGGGGCTCATCTTCGAGGCCCCGTTTCCTCAGCCTCAGGCATCATCTCTGCCCTTTCGGCGACAATGAGACCGCTTCCGGCAACCGCCGTCACCATTCCAGACATGTATCCCAGATCCATGGCTTTTGCGGAAGCCTCCTCTGCCTCGGCATTGCCGCCAAGAGCTCGAAGCACAATGGCCTTGCCGCGCCAGGCATCGATATATCCCGGATTCAGCTCAATGGCTCTGTCATATGCCTGCAGAGATTCGTTGTGTCTCTGCAGTCCCCGGAGGGCATTGCCCTGATTGTACATGACCTGGGCATTTCTCGGATTCTTTTTGATGACATCATCGTAATCCTTCAGGGCTTGCTCGTAATCCTCTTGTGCTTCGTCATATCTGCCCAGGCTGTCGAGGGCCATGCCCTTTCCAATCAAGGCATATTGTGGCTGTTGCGGCATCTCCGCAATTGCCCTGTCATAAGCCTGGATTGATTCGTTGTACATGCCCATGTTCCTGAGGGCATCTCCTAAGCCTTGCCAGGCTCTGGCAAACCGAGAATCGATCTCCAGGGCCCTGTTATAGTACTCTAGGGCCTCCTCGTACCTGCCAAGGCTTGCGAGAGCATATCCCTCTCCTCTCAGGGCTCCTATGTTCTTCGGGTCAATCTCCAGAGATTTATTGTAAGACTCGATTGATTCGTTGTACCTGCCAAGACGGTCTGCCAGAATGTCTCCCATGACGGCCCAGGCAAATGCGTCCTCTGGATTTGCCTTCGAGGAGTTGGCCACTGCCTCTAGAGCCTCTACGTACCTTCCCTGGTCGTCGAGGAGCTGTCCTTTAAAGCCCCAGGCAGCGGAGAGGTTCAGGTCTGTTGAAGTCTTGTACTCAGTCACAGCCTTATCCGCAAGCTCAAGCGCTCTTTCGTAAGCCTGAGCACTCTCCTCGTTCCTGCCAAGGATCGCCAGGACTTTTCCCTTCATCTCCCATTTGCTGCCTGAGTAAAACTCATCAGGCTCAAGCTCAATGGCTCTGTCCCAGGCGGCTATTGCCTCCTCGTACCTGCCCATGTTGCAGAGAGCATCTCCCTTACCTCCCCAGGCGAGTGCGTATGATTTATTGATCTCGATAGCTTTATCGAAAGCCTGGAGGGCCTCTTCATGATAATCGTTTCTTTGCAGCTCCTGGCCCCTGTTGAACCAGTCCTCTGCGCTGTTATCCTCGAATGA
>NZ_DAIK01000173.1:0-16866 GCF_002496085.1 Methanosaeta sp. UBA458
GCCGCCACTGAGAGGATCCCCGCCAGCATCAGAATGGAAGGGTAGCCAAAGCCGCCCTGCCAGAGGAGATAGGCCAGCATCGAGCCGACGACTGCACCCGCGGAGTCCATGGCCCGGTGCATGCCAAAACCCCGTCCTCTGTGGCCCTGATCAGTGGACTCGGATATCATGGCGTCTCTGGGAGCGGACCTCACTCCTTTGCCGCTTCTCTCCAGGGTCTTGAGGAGGAAGACATGCTGCCAGGCAGAGGCAAAAGGCAGGAAGAGCTTGCCCATTGCCGATATGGCATATCCGGCCACCACCAGCGGCTTTCTCCTGCCCAGGCGATCAGACCAACATCCCGAGAGGACCTTGAGGATGCTGGGCAGGCCGTCGCTCACCCCGCCGATGAGGCCCACCGCCATGCTGCCTCCACCAAGTTGAGCGATGAAAAGAGGGAGGATGGGCTGGATGATCTCGCTGCTGATGTCGTTGAGAAAGCTGACAACGCCCAGCAAGAGGACGTTCATCCTCGTCTTTGCATCCGTCCGCTGATCGGGCTTTGGGCCTGTGGCAGGAGTTGCCATTTAGTTCTTCTTTGGGCTTGACTTTTTTGCTTTTTTAGCGAAAAAAATGAGTCTCGATATCATTCCACCTGAATCCTCTGGGAGTCTACCACCATTAGCTTGGGAAGATGGACCTCCAGGATGCCATTATTGAAGCTGGCTTTAACCTGCTCCGGCTTGACCTCAAGAGGCAGCTTGATCTCACGTTCTACATTTCGGTTCTCGATCTCCTGACGCAGGTATTTTCCCTCACGGGCCGCTGATTTGGCGCTTATGGTGAGGGTGTCCTCCGTCACTCGGAGATCGATCATATCCTTGCTCCTCCCTGGCAGGGATATGAGAGCGACCAGCTCGTCCTTTCCGTCCATGAGATCTATAGCAGGCTGATCCTGGCTCTTCTCCATAGAGATATCGCTTGGCAGGTCACCCAGGATCTTCTTCGCCGCCTGAATTGATATGCGAGCGACCTCAACCGCTGCATTGCCTATCATCTGCTCCAGATCGCTGCTTCCAGATGGATATGATTTCATGTGCAAAAATAGGTCTTTGTATCATAAAATCCTTTGCTTCCTTGCCGCGGGGAGAGCAAATTACTTAAACGCCTCTTTCGAGTGGAATGCTGTGAAGGACGGGGAAGCACTGAAACTGAAAAAGCCAGTAATAGAGGCGTGCATCAAATCAGCTCGGAAATATGGAAAGAGCGATGCAATAGGACTTCTGCGAGGCACCCTCTTCCTAGAGAGTGAACCCATGTCCCTGGATATGCTAGCAGAGAGGACCGGCTACAGCAAAACCACCGTCCGTTCCAGCATGAACCTGCTGGAGAGCCTGGGGATAGCTCGCCGAGTGGTCGACCCCCAGGATGTGCATCATAACATCAAGCAGCATCGCTACGCCCTGGTGAACGATGCCGAGGCAAAAAGGCAGGTCATTCTCTCAGCAGCCAAAGAGGAGGTTGATCTGATTCTGCAAGCCCTTCTTCAGGTGAGAGATAACCTGGAAAGAGAAGAGGATGAAGGTTGTAATAGAGCAAGGGATAAAGGGTACAAGCGAGAGAAGGATGAAGGGTACAGGAGAGACGATAAGCTGAAAGCTCTTTTAGCGGAATCCCTGCAGTTTTATGAGGAGATGAAAAGGACGCTGGATCTGATAAGCCGGTTCACCTCAAAGGAACTGATAGAGATCCTGGAAGAACATGAGAGATAAAAGAGCAATCTCTCTGTCGCTCTCTAGCCGGCCAGCTATCGTCGATTAAGATCTCATCTCAAAGCCCGACCTTTAGGATTTATGCTCTGGTCGTTCTTCTTGGCCAGGCAAGAATCCAAGCCGCCAGCAGCCACAAGAGAAGGAATGCAATGACGAGCCTTATCATGATCAATCACAATCATTAATAGTTATGTTTTGGTATATCTATGTTTTCCTCAGTCGAAGCTAGATGAGGGATTGGAGAAAATAAGCTGCAAATGGCATAGCCTGATATATGTTGCAGCCCAAATATCTTGAAATGGTGTTTGGATATGAGAGCGATCAATGCTGTTTTGCTCCTGGCTCTGCTGCTGACCTTTTCTGGCTGCGTTGAGCGGCCAGAGGCCCCGGCGGTCTCAAAGCAGCAGGCTACAGAGGAATGGAAGGCCGATGGGATAGTTAGCGAGGGGGAATACACCCGCAGCATGCTCCTTCAGGCCCCGACCAGGCAGGGCTATAGCGGCGGAGACATGCAGATCTCCTGGAGAAATGACGAAGAAGATCTCTATCTAGCCCTGAATGGCAGCACCCTTGGCTGGCTGGCGCTGGGCTTTGAGCCTCTGGAGTGGATGAAGGACTCCGATATAATCCTGGCCTCGGTGGACAAAGGCACTGCTGTAGTATTAGATGAGTACTGCACAGGCAACTACGGCCCCCATATCGAGGATACCATGTTGGGTGGCACAGACGACATCCAGGAGTTTTCTGGAAGCGAATCAGCTGGCAGGACCACCATAGAGCTGAAGAGATCGCTCCAGTCCTCTGACCGTTTTGACAAGTCCTTCTCCCCTGGACAGGCGGTCTCCATCATCTGGGCGCTGTCCGACAATCCTGACATCAGCCAGAAGCACGATGTGGCCTACGGCGAGGGCATCCTCTCCTTGACCCGAGCGGGGGGTGTGGCGTCCGCTTCCCTCCCAGGATCGCTGACCCCGATAGAGAAGGATGGTCTCATCTTCATCTGGGAGGAGGAGAAGGCAGCCCGAGACATCTACTCATCGCTATATGAAAAGAACAATCTCACCATCTTCCTGGATCTGACCAGATCAGAGGAGAGCCACATGGACCAGGCAAAGGCAGTGATCGATAAGTACGGCCTTGTCCTTCCGGCGGATGTGCCAGGAGTGTTCGAAAACCAGACACTGCAGGATATCCACGACCGCCTCCTGGCAGAGGGATTGGAGTCCGATGAACAGGCCCTGAAGGTGGCGGCTGAATTCGAGGAGATAAGCATCATGGACCTGGAGGCTGAGCTGGCGGCGGCGGAGAACGAGGATGTCAGGACCATGTATCAGGGACTCCTGGCCGGCTCAAGAAAGCACCTTCGCTCTTATGTCGCCGACCTAAAAGAGCAGGGAATAGAATACGAGCCGCGCCATCTTCTGAGGAGCGAGTTTGAAGAGACCGTACGAGTATAAATGGGATGGAGAGGAGTCTTGAAAAAAGCTCCTCTGACAGAGAGATGGCAGAAACCAAAAGATCTCTCTGTGAAAGCCACGATCACTGCCATACTGGAAAGACTGGAAATGCAGATAAAAAGCGGCCCTGACGCGTCATCCTTAAGCACCCAGCGGCCGTATAGTAACCCATGCTCCAGGACCTTTGTCTGACCATTGTGGTTGAAAACTCCTCTTCCCTTGAAAACGACCATCTGCAGGCCCAGCACGGCCTATCCATTCTGCTGGATCTGGATATGAATCTGGGATCAGAGAACATGAAGCTTCTCTGGGACACCGGGGCCACGCCGGAGGTGATGCTCCATAATCTCGATGCTCTGCATATAGATCCAGAAGAGATCGATCTGATCTGCCTCAGCCACGGCCACTACGATCACACTGGGGGACTGATGGGCGTGCTGCAGAGGAGGAGGGCACCGGTTCCGATCGTTGCCCATCCTGATATCTTCGCCCCCAAGCTGAAGGTCCGGCCCTTTTTAAAGTACATAGGCGCCCCCTTCACCCGGGACCAGCTGGAGGCTGCTGGAGGGATAATGCTTCCCTGCCGGGGCCCGGTAACGCTGGCTCCAGGGGTCATGACCACCGGAGAGGTGCCCCGGATGGAGGCCTTGGAGACGGTTGAGGGATTCTGGACCATGAAAAATGACCAGTATACTCCCGACGCCATGCCTGATGATCAATCACTGGCCATACATCTGCCTGGAAAGGGGCTGGTTGTGATCAGCGGCTGCGCCCACAGCGGCATCATCAACACCATAAGATATGCCCAGAGGATAACGGGAGAGGAAAGGCTGTATGCGGTGATAGGCGGATTCCACCTCATGGGTGCAGACAATAAGCGCATAGATGCCACCGCCCGCGCCCTGCTCGACCTGGACCCGGCAGTTGTCCGGCCGGGTCACTGCACCGGTCAGAAGGCCCTCTCCCGGCTACAGGATATACTGGGGGAAAGCTGCCAGCCTCTGGCGGTGGGAGATTCAATCGAGTTTTAAGGATAATGGAGATGGGGGGATGGAGAGATTGATAGCTTTTGGGCCTGTGCCTTCCCGCAGGCTGGGACGATCCCTGGGGATCAACAACATTCCTGCCAAGATCTGCAGCTATTCCTGCGCCTACTGCCAGGTGGGCAGGACTCTGCAGATGTCGGCAGAGCGCCGCTCCTACTATCTACCCCAGCAGATCTTCGACCAGGTGGCCCAGAAGGTGGCAGAGGCAAGAGATCTAGGCCTGACTATAGATTACTTATCTTTTGTTCCTGACGGCGAGCCCACGTTGGACAGCAACCTGGGCGAAGAGATCGATATGCTCAAAACACTCGGCATAAAAATAGCGGTGATCAGCAATGCCTCCCTGATCTGGGATGAAAAGGTTCGAGAGGATCTATTCAAAGCGGACTGGGTGTCGGTCAAGGTGGATTCTCTGGAGGATAAAGCCTGGCGGCGAATAGACCGGCCCCACCGCAGTCTCAGGCTCGATACGATCCTTCAGGGAATCAAAGATTTCGCCCGGGAATATAGTGGCATCCTGGCCACGGAGAGCATGCTCTTAGCCGGCATAAACGATTGTAAGGCCAGCCTCCTGGCCCTAGCTGAGTTCCTGGAGGGGATCGATCCTGAAGTATCCTATATCTCCGTTCCCATCCGTCCTCCAACAGAATCATGGGTACAGATGCCCTCCCCGGAGAACCTGTGCCTGGCTTATCAGATATTCAGCCAGAGGCTGAAGAGGGTCGAGCTCCTGGTCGGATATGAGGGAGACAGCTTCGACTTCACCGGCGAAGCTAAAGAGGATATCCTGGCGATCGCCTCCGTTCACCCCATGAGAGAAGCTGCCTTGAGAAGATTTTTAGAAAAATCTGGAAATAGCTGGGATATAATAGAAGAGCTGCTGGAAAAAAAAGAGCTCCTCCGAATTGAATACCAGGGCAATAGCTTCTACTTAAGGCGCCCTGAGAGACAGGATAAGATAGGAGCCGAATAAGAGTGTTGCGGGATATTTTGCGAAGCCCATCCTGCCCCAAAATCCGCTGTGAGATCCCGATCAAGGAATCTCGATAAGCGATCCTGACCGGTGATCTTGGGAGCGGAATTCTGTTCAGTCTTATCCCATCTGGGCAAATTTCTTGCCCATAATTTTTGGCCTATTCGATCTATGCCTGGCGGCTTCCCTGTATGGTTCCCGACCAGGCCCCTCCCTGAGCATCATAAGCATTGAAGCTGCCGGAGAGATTATCTTTGCTCATGGTTAGAGTGCACCGGTAGAGCATCATGTTCTGCATATCGACCATATCCAGATAGAGCACATCCTTCGCCGTCCATCCGCTGGCAGACAGGTCTTTTGTCGTTCCGAACGAGGTGAGCATGCCCCGGCCAAAGACTGCATCCTTGTTCTGCACGAGCGTAAGATCAACCGTGCCCGGCAAGCTGCCATATAGATTCAGCCTCCAGTTGCCCCGCAGATCCTGAGTGATCTGAACGAAGGGACTCAAATACTCCCGGCCGCTGATCTTATCCAGGTACTCCGCCGAATGCTGTGGATCGATCGGACGCATCAACGGGTCAATGCTCAGTGGATCGGCATTTGGATCGATATAGGTCTTAATATTGTCCTGGCCAGAGATTGCTCTCGACTCGCCTGGCATGAGGAAGATATCGCTTCCCAGTGGATCATAAGCCTGGGCCAGCATGAAGAGGCTGGCCATCAGACAGATCATCAAGGCCCCACGGGCCAGAGGATATTTTGCTTTCATCTTGATCAAAACCCCCAATTCATCTTCGTCGTCTTATTAATAAAAAATTCGCCTTCTAAAGCTGCCCCTCCAGGCCCTTGTACATATCTTCTATAGCCTCAGCCACCGGTCCTCCGATCTCCACCACCGCCTGCGCCTTGACCATTGCCTCGATGACCGAGGTATGATAGGGCAGCCTTCCCGCGATCTTCACCCCTCTCTTACCGCACAGCTCCTCGATCTTTCTTGCCGCCTCAGGGTTGAGGTCATACTTGTTGATGCAGACGGTCGTCTTTATGCCGAAGTGGTCGGCCACATCCAAGAGCCTCACCAGATCGTGCTCTCCAGTGACTGTGGGCTCCGTCACCACCAGCGCCAGGTCGACTCCGGTCAATGATGCGATCACCGGACAGCCTATGCCCGGAGAGCCATCTATGAGGATTAGATCAAGATTCTTCTCTGCCGCCAGGTCGCGAGCCATCTCCCTGACCATGGCCACCAGCTTTCCCGATGCCTCCTCACCTGGATACAGCTCGGCATGGACCATGGGACCGAATCTGGTCTGGGAAATGTAAGCCTCCCCGGCCTGGACGTCTCTCATATCGACCGCATCCTCAGGACAGACCAGCTGGCATACCCCACAGCCCTCGCAGAGGGGAGTTTCAACCTCAAAATCAGCGATAGCACCAAACCTGCAGGAATCCTGGCAGATCCCGCATTGAATGCACTTTTCTTTATCTATGAATGCCCTCTTGATGCCATAGAACTCCCGCCTTTCCAGGATCTCGGGCTGGAGGATGAGGTGCAGGTCGGGTGCGTCCACATCGCAATCGGCAAAGACTGCTTTTCCTCGGGCGAGAGCTGCCAGTGAGGCGATGATCGAGGTCTTGCCGGTTCCCCCTTTTCCGCTCACTATAGCGACCTGCAACATGCTATCATCTCCTCAATCCTATTTGCCAATTCAACAAACCTCTCCTTCCACTCTGGCATACGCAGGACGAATATCTCTCCCTGGGAGTAGATCTCAGCTATCTTTCGGTCCAGGGGAATCTCCATTAAAAGGGGTATCTTCTTCTCCTCCAGGTAGTGATAGAGCTTCCGGTCACCCACGCCGCTCTTGTTGACCAGAACCGCCTGGGGGATTTTCATCTTGTCCAGCACCTTCAAGGCGATGTCCAGGTCGTACAGGCCAAAGGGAGTGGGCTCGGTGACCAGCAGGCAGAAGTCGCTCCCTCGCACCGACTCCACCATAGAACAAGAGGTGCCGGGCGGGCAATCGACGATCACCGTATCGCCCTGGGCCCTCTGTTTTACTGCTTTGATGAGAGGAGTGGTCCTGGCCTCGCCAAGGGCCAGCTCTCCCCAGACGATATCCATGCCACCGGAACGGGCGTGAAATATCTCCCCTATCGATCGAGAGCCTTCGCTTATGGCCTTCTCCGGGCAGATGATGCTACAGGCCCCACAACCGTGGCAGAGCTCGGGAAAGATCAGCACCGTCCCAGGGAGCACGGCCAGAGCATGATAAGCGCAGACTTCACTGCATTTGCCGCAATGGGTGCACAACTCCTCATCTATCACCGGCACAGCAACCTGGCAGCTCTCTTTCTCCAGAAGGGTTCTGTCCGGAAAGAAAAGGTGAGAATTGGGCTCTTCAACATCACAATCTGCGATTGCAATCCGCCCATCACCCAGGGAATAAAGAGAGGCAGCAAGCGAGGTGGAGACCAGAGTCTTGCCAGTGCCGCCCTTGCCGCTAGCTATGGATAGCTTCAACTCATCCCCTCTAATTCAAAGACTAATGCTTATGATCCTGACAGGCGTTATCAGGGCTGGCTCGGCTCAGCACATCCTCTCTCCAGTCATCGATGGCATCCTTGACTGTGCCTGTAGCACCTACGAACACGTCTATGCCCGCCTCGCTGAAGGCCATGACCGCCTTAGGACCCAGGCCGCCTACAATCAGCACCTGCACGCCCTCGGCAAATATGGTCTCTGTGGGCAGGCCCGTCCCACCCATGTGCTCCGATACATTGGGCAGTACGCAGATCTCATTGTCATTCAGGTCCACCACGGTGAAGGTGGGAGCCCGTCCGAAGTGCTGGCAGATGGCCTCATCCAGGCCGGAATTGCCCATGGTGGGGACGCAGATCTTCATTAAAACTGCCCTCCTCTGCCAGCTCCCCGGCCACCGCCTCGTCCCATGCCCTGGCCGCCGCCCCTTCCAGCGCCGCCACCTCGCCCCATGCCCTGACCGCCCTGACCACCCGGGCCCATGCCGGCGTGAGCGGGTACGGATGCACCAGCGATCTTTTGAAGCTCGCCACGCTTGAACTTCTCCACCACGTCTCTGACGCTACCTGCTCCCTGATACTGATAAACATCGATATTGGCTGCGGAGAGGGTCTGCATGGCATTGGGGCCGACGTTTCCGGTGATAAGAGCTGCTGCTCCCTGCCTGGCTATCTCCTGGGCAGCCTGTATGCCAGCGCCGCTGGTTGCATTGACATTAGAGTTAGCAATGGATATATCGCTCATGCTGTCTGTATCTACTATCACAAAAAAGGGACAACGCCCAAACCTGGGATCCATGGGAGCATCAAGGCCCGATGCTCCTGCAGTAACACTTACCTTCATTAAACCTCACTGATTCTGATTTTTCGAACACATCATGCTCTTGTTCTGGCCGTTCTGCTCCTGCCGACAAATGTCGATGAGATGGAAAGAGCAATTACGCTTATATGCGATATTGTATTTAAAGATTTGTACGATTCCTTTCCGCCTCCAATAGATCTGCCATCAGCTCCTCCAGGGTTTCGGCATCCGTCTGCACCGTCTCTACACCCGCTTCCGCAAAGGCATAGCCAGGCCCTTTGCCCTCCAGGCCCTCTATAGAGAAGACGACATCTGGCTTGAAGCCTAGAAGGAACTGGGCCACCTTCAGGCCCTTGCCCTTGCTCAGATCCTTATGGGGATTGGCTATGATCTCCTGCCGGACAAGTTTCATCTCCTCAAAATCCATCTCTACTAGGGCGAAATAACTGGATTCACCAAAATGCCTGCTCAGCCTTCCCCCCATATCTGCCAGAGGAGCCGCGTATCTGCGCCGGCTCTCTACAATGGGCTCATAATGAATCTGCACCCGATCCACCTGCGGTAGCTCTCTTTTAATCCTTGACTCGATCCTCTCGCTGGCCAGGTGGGCCCTCTTCAGATCGACCAGCCTTAGGATTAGATCGGCCTGGACAAAGAGATAACGTCCGGAGTTCCTGGCCACCAGCTCTTTGATGGATACAACCTCAGGAGCCTCCAGAATCAGGGCCCGGATCCTCTTCAGAGTCTGTGCGTCCACTGAGGCATCCAGCAGGACCCGCATGCCGTCGACCAGAATTCCCCAACCCTCCTTGACGATCACCAATGCGATTATCACCGCCGCAATCCTGTCCAAAGGAAGAGAGATGCTCTGAGCGATCAGAGCGAGGAAGACCAGGGAGGAGGTGAGGACATCGGCCTTATGCTGCACCCCATCGGCAATCAGGCTGGGCGATCCGGTCCTCTCTCCAACTTTGATCTGGAAGCTGCCGAATAGATAGGGAAGAGGAATTATCGCTGCCACGGCATAGAGCACCCATCCCTGATAATTGATGGGCAGAGCTTCCCCTCGCACCGCCTCCAGGACGATCTCATAAGCGGTAAGAAACAGCAAGAAGGATATGGCGATGGATGCCAGGTTCTCCACCTTATAAAGCCCCAGAGGAAAACTTTCGCTCTTCCTCTCGGAGATCTTCACCCCCAGGATCAGGGCCAGCGAGGCCATAACATCCACCGTGGAGTGAATGGCATCCGCTCGCAAGGCCAGGCTCCCGGATAGGGCGGAGAGAGTGAGCTTGGCCGCCACCAGGGCCAGGTTGAAGAGCAGAGAGTAGAGGGCTACTCTCAGCACGGAAGGGGCCTGGACGGGATCTATTTCGCGGCTAGCTTGCCCAGATGCCATAGATCCTTTGCAGTAGCTTCAGGCTTCCATTATGCTGCGGTACTCCTCCTCCGATAGGTACTGAGGAGTGTACTCGACCCTCTGCCTTTCCAGGTTATTGACAAATGCCCGGAGATGGTTCTCCGATCCGCGCAATAAATTGGCATACACGAGAAGTATGTCCTCTTTATCCGTTTGCGCCATATATTCCTCCAAATCGAGGATATCTATCTCCTCTATGGCCGCTCCCGCCATGAGGGCGTCACTGACCGAAGTGCTTCCCTTGGCCAATAGATCATTGTAGAGATCCTGCAGGGTTTCATTGGCAAACTCGCCCTCTCCCATCCTGGGATCAGGCAGGGAATACCTATCAAGAAGCCTTTTTACCGCCGCCTGATGAGTTAGCTCTGCCCTTCCGATGTTCTCGAAGACGCGCATATCCCACATTTCATCCAGTGCCGAATAGACGTCGCCCGCCAGCTTCTCCTCCTCAATCATAAATAGAAGGCCATCGACCTCTGCCTGGGTAAGCTCTCCGGATGGCTCTCCAGCCAGGGCCAGCACCAAAGCACTCTCATTTATCTCACCGTTCGATATCTCATCATCAGGAATCAAAAGATTCTGATCGGACGCATTTGCCCAATTCGAGGCTGCCAGGAGCAGCAGAAATAGGCTGCACAGGAATATCCGTTTCATTTCCATTCTCCATCCTTTCGTATTCATTATAATTCCAATAGGATTTATAGTGATTCCATCAAGACCAATCCCGCCATCATCACCAAAAACCCGGCGATAAGGCCTATGTTTGTGGTATGCTCGCCACCATATCGGTTGGCTATGGGAATGAGCTCGTCAAAGCTGAGGAATACCATGATTCCCGCGACCATTGAGGTGGCGGCAGCCAGTAGCCAGTCGTTTAGGAATGGATAGAGGATCAGGATGGCCAGAACCGCTCCCAGGGGCTCAGTCATTCCCGCAGCAAAGGAGATCAGACAGGATTTCCTCCGGTCGGATGTGGCGCAGTAAAGGGGAATGCTGCAGGCCAGGCCCTCAGGGATGTTATGGATGGCTATGGCAATGGCCACAGGCACGCCCAGCCGCAGGTCGGCCAGGGAGACCAGGGCCACAGTCATTCCCTCAGGCAGGTTATGGATGGCGATGCCGATGGTGGTCATGATCCCGCTCCGGTAGAGCCTGTCGCATTGGGAGTCCACCTGGCCATCCATGTGAATATGGGGAATGAGGTGGTCGAGCAGATAGATCAGCACCAAACCCATCAGAAAGAAGAGATTGGCATAGCCGAAGCCCAGGACGATCCTGGAGCTGCAGAAGAGGTCCACAAATCCCACGTAGACCATCACTCCGGCAGCAAAGCCCAGGCTCAGCGAGAGATAGCGCATGTCTGGCCGGGGAATGAAATAAGAGATCAGACTTCCTATTCCCGTGGCCAGGCCGGCAAAGAGGCTCAGAGCCAGGGCGATGAGGATATTACCTTCCACAGTAGATCTATGGCGAGAATATATTTCAATTTGCTGCCTGGACCGAATGGAGGTTTCCTCCAAAAGGATTGAGCTGGTCCAAGGCTGCTGTAAAGGGGGTTTGGAAAGAGGCGATATCATCTGCTGCTGCCCCATCTGGAGCGATGACCGGACCAAACATGTTGGTGGTGTTGCAGAGAAGGGGGAGACAGAAAAGGGTGACTAGCATCGCCTTTTTCATTGATCTTGAGGAATGGATTGTCGCCCGGATACCGTGGGGGTATCCGATTCCACCTATTGCTGGCCACACCATAGAATCCTCAAAGGAGACAATCGCTGTTTTCGACTAAAATCTCAATTTGCAATAATCAAACTGCCCGCCGCCACCCGCCCTGTGAATATGGTGTAGGTGATAAAACCATAGTAGTATTGGTTAGCGGCGATGAAATCAGCTGAGCAATTCGAGCATAAAACCCGAAAGTTCTCTCTTTCCTTTTCAGGCAGCTCCTCCGCCGCCCTTCCCCATAGCATCTGAAAGCACAGCTGTAGATCATCCTGGGCCTGATCGCTTAGGGGCCCCTGAATATCGGCCACGAACGTCCGGCCTCTGATATCCATTAATCCCGCCTCATTCATCCAGAGGGGGGCAGAGAGGATATGAGCTCTCGGGTCCCAGCCCTCCTGGAAGGGATAGCATGCCACAAGGGTGGCATTAAGCCTGGCCTCCAGCAAAGGGTGGCCAGGAAGGAGCTTTTGAGATGACCAGAAGAGGAGGGCAACTGTTCCCCCGGGCCTTGTCACCCGCACCAACTCCTCCAGGGCGGGTAAAGGATTCATTCCCAGGAATCCCTGCGACCTGGGGCCGGGCCACAGGCAGTCGGCGCACCAGACCCAGTCGAAGATATGATCGGGGAAGGGTATGGAGCACACATCTCCCTGCAGGAAAGCCAGCTCGCCCTTCAGCCCTGCACTCTTCGAGGATTCAATTGCCCTGACCAAGCCCTCCTTGCAGATGTCAATGCCAAATACACATCCATCTGGCTTTGCCGCCCTGGCGAGCCACAGGCTGTGATCTCCATTTCCACAAGCGACATCAAGCCCCCGGCTGCCAGGGACCAGCGGGAGAAGAGATATGGCAGAACTTACCGCCGGCTCGGTTAGGCGGTGCATGGCCGAGGCTAGGCTCAGATAGTCCAGATCCGTCATCAAAGGACTGTTGCCGCCTCAAATGTTAAAGCTATTCCATACTTCATACTATTATGGATAGCATAGAGGTCTTTGAAGAAAATGCGGCAGAGTATGATGAATGGTATGATGAGAACCCAGCCGCCTACATTTCCGAGATCCAGGCCTTGAGATCGCTCATCCCATCTTCTGGAACCGGCTTGGAGGTTGGGGCGGGAACAGGCAGATTCGCCGCTCCTCTGGGCATCAAGATCGGTGTGGAGCCCGCGCAGGCGATGGCGAAGAGGGCAAGAGCAAGGGGGATCGAGGTCATCTATGCGCTGGCAGAAGCGCTTCCTTTTCGGGATGAGTCCTTCGATTTCGTCTTGATGGTGACCACCGTATGCTTTCTTGATGATCCCCTCCTTGCCTGTCAGGAGGCGAAGAGGACTCTTGTGCCCGGCGGCAGTCTCATAATAGGGATGATCGACCGGGATAGCCCGGCGGGAAGGGATTATGATAGAAAGAAAACCACCAGCAAATTCTACAAATTCGCCCGATTTCGTTCTGCCGATGAGGTCATGAGCTGGCTGAAGGATCTCGATTTCTATGATATTCTAACCCGTCAGACCATATTTAAAAATTCAAAGACGGGTGCAGTTGACGCAGAGCCGTTTACAGAGGGGCATGGCAGAGGGGCCTTCCTGGCCCTCTCCGCCCGGAAGAGGGACAGGCCTCAGAAGTGACAGAATGAGATGGCCTAATTCTTCCATTGCTATTGTGCCCATTGCTAATGCGTCCACTCGATTATCTTCACCTCAGGACCGATCTTTTTAGCGATGCACTCCTTGATCTCCTCGAAGTGAGGGCAGGGAAAGCCGATCGGATTGCCCTTGCTGATGCAGGAGGCAATGACTATCGCCTCTGCTCCCCGATCAACCATCATCTTCGCCCTGGGAACTGCTCTCTTTCCCGGACATCCGCCGCAGGAAAGAAAGCCGACGATCTCAACCGGCCCCGTATCCGCAAAAGCCATCTTCCCCTCTGATGCTACCACAAAGTCCATCGTCCCCGGACACATATCCTCAGTCTGCTGACATCTTATGACGCCCACCTTAATCATTTCATTCACCTCATTCGCGCAATTAATAGGCTCTGCATTTTGCTACCGAAACCTCCTGTGCAGCAGGCTGATTGCTGGAAGCAGAAACAGAATCATAAAAACGAGAAGGGCTGCAAAGTCCTGCCACAAAAGAGAATCCCCATGCTCAAAGAAAGAAATCCTCAGTCCCTGCACAGTGTATGTCAGAGGCAGGAGCCTTGCCAAGAGCTGCAGCCCATCGGGCAGAGCGGAGATCGGATACACCACCCCGCAGAGGAAGACCATGAGGAATCTGGGAAGATTGAGCAACGTCTGAGCCTCAAATACCTCCTTGACAGAGACGCTGAAGAGAGCCCCCATGGAGGAGAAGACCATCAGAGATGGGACTGCTATTATGGTCAGTCCCAGGATGTCAGGATGAAGATCCATATAGAGAATAGATGCCGCTGCCACGATCGCCGTGGTAAAGAGGCCGAAGAGAAAGCCGCCCAACACCTTTCCTAATAGGACTGAGGTTATGCCTATCGGTGCTAAAAGCAGCCTCTCCAGGGTGCCCAGACGCAGCTCGAAGTTGATGACCACGGCCTCAGCGGCCGTAGTGCTGAATACGATGGTCATGGCCAACAGGCCTGGCACCAGCTCGGCAAAGTCCCCTGGGCTGCGCAGATAGAAGGCCAGGGTCCAAGCTAGTGGAAAGACCATTCCCCAGCTCAGCGCTGGCGGCTTGAGGTAATAGGTTCTCATATCCTTGATGGCGATATGATAGATTCCTCGCAACTCATCCTGCCAGGCCACCGCCCTCACCCCCTCCCCTTGCCAGGGCTCTTCTCTGCCGCCATAACCTGAGGAGAAAGGCCAGCGACTTTGATGAAGGCGTCCTCCAGGCTGGGCCGGATGGTAGATGCAGCCTCAATGCCGATGCCGATGTCTCTTGAGAACTGGAATATGGTATCGAATATCTGGGCCGGATCGCCCCCGTAAATCCGGATCCTGCGGGGGTCCAAAAAGGCGGCCTTTGCCTTCCCCAGTCTGCTTTCCAACTCTTTTGCCAGGGGCAAGATATCTCCCCGGAAGGTGAACTCGACCAGCGACTCCGTCTGCACCAGGCGCTTGAGCCCGGCAGGGGTATCGATCCTCACGATCCTGCCCCGAACCAGTATGGCTATGCGATCGCATAGGAGGTCTGCCTCCTCCAGATAGTGCGTGGTGAGAAAGATGGTCAGGCCCTTATCACTCAATCCGGAGATGAGAGCACGCAAGGACCTGGCTGCGGCCGCATCCAGGCCGGTGGTAGGCTCATCCAAGAAGAGTAGACGGGGCTGGTGTATCAGGGCGGCAGCAATGGTAAGAGCCCTCTTCATTCCCCGAGAGAAGGCAGAAAACCGATCGTTTCTTCTCTCATAAAGGCCGAAGTCTCGAAGTAGCTGCTCTGCCCTCGGCTTTTGCTCCTCATGCGGCACACCGTAGAGCTGGGCCATGAAGAGGAGATTATCAAGAGCTGACAGCTCATCGTAGAGGTTTGATACATCCGGCACCACGCCCATGTATCTCTTGGCCTGGTTGATTCCAGCTGGAAGATGGTAGCCCAGAAGGCTGGCACTGCCCTCATCGGGCTGGGCGAGGCCGACCAGCATGCGAATGGTGGTGGTCTTTCCCGAGCCGTTGGGGCCCAGAAAGCCGTAGATCTCTCCCTCAGTTACCTGGAAGCTGATATGATCTACTGCCAGCAGCTCTCCATAGCGCTTAACAAGTCCATCCACCAGTATGGCCGGCTCTTCTCTCGACATTCAGGATCAACCCTTTTGCTCTTGCCAAGCTTTTAGCTCAGGACTCTTCTCTTGAACTCCTCAAAGCCGATGGAGTTTATGAACTCCCTCATCCTCATGCCCGGCTTCGCCCCCTCCTTGTAGACCTGCAGTATTCGCTCTATGAGAGGAATGATCCTTTCTCTAGGCACCATATCGCAAAGGACCCAGCCCTCATGAGGTGGCCAGCTTCCTCTCCCGCCCACGAGCATGATGTACCCCTTCTCTGCCGAGTACTTGGCCGCCTCGGGGCAAACGGCCACACACCGACCACACCGGACGCACTTGTCGTAATCGATGATTGCCTTTTCCTCGACTATCTTCGTTGCTCCCACCTTGCAGACCTCAACGCATTTGCCGCAGCCGGTGCATTTCTCCAGGTCGATCTGGGGCAGGACTCTGCCCATCAGGCCGATCTCATTGAATTGCGGCCTGGTGCAGGGGAATGCACAGCCCCCGATGGCTACCTTCAGTGGCCCCGGTGTCTTCTCGCCGGTGAAGCGGTCGCCGATCTCCCTTGCCAGGCCGATGGTCTCTGCCACTGCTTTATAGCAGTAATCGGTGCCAAGACATGAGACCACATTGCGAAAGACCATGCCTGCCGATCCGGGATTCAAGCCCACCTCTTTAAGCTCAGCCAGGGCGGGTTCCAGATTCTCCTCCTGGATTCCCAGGATCAGAACCTCCTGGCGCACAGTGAAATGGACGCGCGAGCCGTACTTGGAAGCAACCTCGCCAATCCTCTGCACCTGCTGAGCAGTGAGCAATCCACCCGTTACCTGCAGCTTTATCTCGAACTTTCCGTCCCTTCTCTGAAAGACCGCCGGCATGTTTTTGTATATTACCGGCTTTGGAATTCCTCGCCCTTGGACCATCTTGATCTCCTCCTTTGTAAAAATGCGCTCACCTCTCACAGCGGTGGACGCTTTTATAGGTTAATAAATGCGTTAATAAATATAGCTGCTGGCCAAAACCAGAACCCTTAGAGCCTGAACCCAGGAATAGAATTAAGTATATATTCGCATCAGCTACAAACATGTTATATGGGTCGCTGGTAAGCTCATAAACAGGATGATCTGATAGATGCTCCTTCAGAGGTCTAACGAGATCGATATTGTGAAGACCGACCAGGAAGGGGCGCCCTTGAGGAGATCGACAATGGAGTGCCCAGACCGGGAGAGACAGGATCTGGTGAGACCAGCGCTGAAAAGACTGGTCCCGAAAAGACCGGTACTGGAAGGGTTTATTCTGGAAAGATCGGCCCTGGAGAGAATGGCCCTGGACAGGAGCCTGGACCACCGCATTCGTTACAGAGCAGTGAGAGCTTTGGGCCAGTTGAAGGATCCTCTATCAGAGGAAGTGCTGATCA
>NZ_DAIK01000173.1:16938-21356 GCF_002496085.1 Methanosaeta sp. UBA458
AGATAGCTGGCGTTCCTGATAGCCGCCTGGAGAACCTGGAGCTGCTATTCAAGCTGCTCAGCTCGGGAGACGAACGGGTGGAGAAGGCGATCCTGCAGATAGGAGATGAAGCCATCCCCTTTTTACTATCCAGGCTCGATCTTGGCTCCACTATCGTGCGCCAGCATGCAGCCCTCGTTTTGGCATTACGCATCAGAAGAGCAATCGATCATCTTCCACCTGGATGGGATCCATTTCCCTGGCTGGCCAGCCACGATATAGCCCCGCAGTCGATATCCGACCTCTACCGCTTCGACATCATCCGCGAGGGAGCTCTCGCCTATCAGGTGGTGAACACGGGATTCGATGGCATCTCCAGTGCCCTATGCCAGGGCAGTGAGATTCATTTTGCCCGGAGAAGGAGTGCAGAAATAGATAGGGAAATAGAATATCATGGTTATAATCTTACAGAATTTTTCGATAAAGCGGGTATAATCGATATCAACCTGAATGATATTATCCGCCAATATAAAGCCGGCCAGCCGCATAGAATGGGAAGAACCCTCATCGCCCCAATAAATAGAGGATTTTTAGCCCTGAAGATGTGCGTCAATCCAGGAGACGAGAGCCGACTCCTACATGAGATCTGCATGCAAGAGTATCTGAAGAAGCTGCCCGGTCTGCAGGGATTGTCTGTGGAGAGCACACTCCCCTGTCCCCTGAAGGGAATCTATAGAATTAGAGAGATCCCCCGCCACCTGAGAGAAGGGATATGCGCAGCCGAGCCCCATGCCATCGGCTATATTGCAGGCCGGGAGTACTTTGCCTATGTCAATGAGCCGCAGCACTCCATTCAGGTGATGCGCCGGAGCCTCTTGGTCTGTGCGCGGGATCTGGCTCGATTGACCGGCATGGGCTTGATTCATGCCTCATTGATGCCGCTCTATCATAGGAGAGGAGATGGCTCAGAGGAGGACGACGGTTATTGCTGGCAGAGAAAGGTCGCCGGCAGGCTGGAGAAGTGGCTTGAATCATGCCGTTATCCTAACCTCCGTCTATCCGGACTAGCCGATTATGAGCATCTAGAGGTTCATCAGGATATCCAGCCCCAGAGGCTGCAATCGCACATAGGAAGGCACCTCTTCTCCTTGAGCCTGCTACTGGCCAGCTACCTCAAAAACAGCGGCCAGCTGGAGGAGAATACATTGAAAAGCATCCTTGAAGAGTGCTTTATCCAGTATTATAGCACACTGGCAAGAGATCCGCCCGGTCTGGATGAAGCTGTTGATTGGGATCTTCTGGCCGGTCAGATGGTCGAGGAGATGGGATCGAACAAATACAGCGACGGAGATTCAGACAGCCAGCACCTCGGCAGGCCGAGAGGGCCATTCCCCATACCGGCACTGATTAGAGCCATTCATATCATATCCGCCTTTCTGGTGATCCAGATGCAGGCGGGCTCTCATTCCCTGATTTGCCACAGGGGCATTGATCGCAGTCCTCCACCCTCCCGGTCTCGCAGTACTTCTGGAAGCACTCCATCCACCCTGGCCGATCGGGGAAGTGGCCCGCAAACTCCACAAACCTCTCCAGCCGCTCCATGGTCTCCCGGCCCACATGGTGCTCGATCTGGCAGGCATCCCGCTCTGCTACCGCTCGGTCAACGCCGATGATCGCCAGGAAATCGGCAATGGCCTCATGCTTACCATTCAGCTCCAAAGCCAGCCTCCGGCCCGATTCGGTCAGTGTAGCTCCAGCATAGCTCTCATACTGCAGGAATCCTTCCTTTTGCAGCTTCTGGAGCATCTCCGTGGCCGAGGAGGGCTTCACATTCATCTCCGATGCGATCCTGCCGGTCGTCGCCCGCCCTTCCTCCCTTTCCAGGGCAAAGATGACCTCGATGTACTCCTCTACCGTCTTCTTTCTCATTGCACCCCCAACCCCGAGAGAGTCCAGCGCATCGCTCCCCCGGCCAATAGAGCGGTGGCCAGCATAATGGCAGTGGATTTTGCCGTATCCCTCATCCCCAGCTCCCGGATCAGCACAGCAAAGGTGGCCACGCAGGGGAAATATAGGGAGAGCACTAACGTTGCCACCACCATCTGCTGGGCGCTCAATCCCAGGGGCAAGAGCATTCCCACCGCCAGGTCCTTCCTGAAAAAACCAACCAGAAGAGCAGCTACAGCCTCGCCGGGAATATTCAGCCACCCCTCCATGAAAGGAGCGAATATGGCCCCGATCCACTCTATGAAGCCCACTGTGTAGAGCACATTGACCAGCAGCACCCCCAGAAAGAGGAATGGTATGGCCTCAGAGAGAAACCAGCGAATGCGCATCCAGGTCTTCTTCAGGATCATACCCAGTTCAGGTCTTCGGTAGGGCGGTATCTCCAGAAAGATCTCCGGGCTCTCTCCTTTCACCATCCGGTTCAATATCAGCCCTGCTGCGATATAAACAAGTGCCAGGGTTGCAAAGACCAGGAATACGTATCTCTGGCCATAGGAGCCCAACACTCCGAAGATCATGGCCGATTTGGCAGTGCAGGGCACAGCCAGGCCCAGGAGGGTGGCAGAGATGAAACGCTGCTTTCTGGTCTCCAGGGTCCTGATGGCCAGTGCTCCCGGCACATTGCAGCCCAGCCCAAGGAAGAGGGGTATGATGGCATGGCCGTGCATGCCCAATCGATGGAAGAGGTTATCGGATAAGGTCGCCAGCCTGGGCAAATACCCCGAATCCTCCAGGATGGATAAGACCAGATAGAACCCCACGATATAGGGGAGGACCATGGCCAAAGGAACATAGATGCCCGTGGTCAGAATCCCCATGGACTGGACATAATCGATCTCGCCATCCAACAGCTTGCCGATGATAAAATCATGCAGCATCCCCGGGCCAAGCCCAGAGCTGATGGACATGGCTAGGGGGCGGTAGAGCTCAAAGAGCGGCTCGAAGAGGTGGGAGATCAAGCCCTCGCCGATGAACCTCACCGTGCCGAAGGTGGCGATCAATATCAACAGAGCGATGGGCATTCCCGTCGCCGGCTTGATGGTGGCCTCGCTGATCTTGCTTCCGATTCCAGGATGGCGGTGGGTGACCTTCTGCACCTCTCTGGTTATGCGGCCAATCTGGGTCCACATCTCCTCCTCGCTCAGTGCTTCATCATCCGCAGGGTACCTGGCCTGGTCCAGCCGTCGTACCAGCTCCGCGATCCCCTCTCCAGTGAGGGCAGTGGTGGCAACAACCGGCACCTGCAAGCGGGCCTCCAGCCCATCCAGATCGATCTGTACTCCCGATCTCTTCGCCTCATCCCACATGTTCAGGACGACGATCATCGGCTTCTTGCTCTCCAGCAGCTCCAGGGTGAGGAAGAGGTTTCTCTCCAGGTTGGTGGAATCAACCACATTGACGATCAGATCCGCCCAGCGCAATACCTCTACAGCCACTTCCTCCACCGGACTGGTGGGCTGCAGAGAATAGGTTCCAGGGGCATCTATCAGCTCCACCGGCTCCCCTTGAATGCGAGCCTTGCCACGGGAGAAGTCCACTGTGGTGCCCGGATAGTTGGATGTGATCACCTCTGCCCCGGTCAGACGGGAGAAGACCACGCTCTTTCCGATGTTCGGATTGCCCATCAGAACTATTCGCTTCAATCCTCCACCCTCACCATCACTCTCTGGGCGATGCTCCTGCCCAACGTTATCTGTCTGCCATCTATATCCAGAACCAGAGGTCCGGCAAAGGGATGGATCGCCACCACCCTCAGCCTTTTGCCCTCCCTGATCCCCATGGTCCGAAGCTTTCTCTGAAAAGAGCCGCCCTGGCCCAGCAGTGCCGTAACCTGGGCCACTGCCCCCGCTCTCAGGCTAGTAATTGGCATTTGCATTGTGTATCCCTGTTCTCCCTGACTTTAGGCAAGCCTAAAATAAGTGCATGGCAGATAAACATTTCGGCTTACCTAAAATATGTGGAGTCCCGAAATTAATTTGCAGCCCATCTAAGCCAGGGCACATAGTCCAGAATATGAAGTTGAAAAAGAAGAAGGTCCGTTACATTCTTCGTCAACTCAGGAGTATTGTCTGGAAGGGTAAGGCACTTCAATGGATTCCAGTGGTCGAGGAGATAGGATGGGACAATACTGCTACGGAGATGCCAGCTTTCGGCATCTCTGCATGTCGAGATAAGAGCCCATTCACATTGCCCCGTGCCCGCCACTTAGCTTCTCTTATGGCCGATACTGAAGATGCGAGGGTATCATCTATCGTAGACCTTGTTTCGAGGCCCAATTCTTAAAATAAGTACACCATCTCCGGTTTTTGAGTAAATGACACGATAATCACCAATGCACAGCTTTAAGAGGCCCTTGAACTGTCCTGTAAGGGGGATTCCCGCAGCAGGGTCAGACGCTAGCGTCCCTTCCGTATCCTTGAGAATTCGCTTAG
>NZ_DAIK01000107.1:0-445 GCF_002496085.1 Methanosaeta sp. UBA458
CAGACTTCGGCTATCTGATGTTCTATCCTCTCTTTGCAGCAGGTATTTTTCTGTTGCCCAATGCCCCTCTTTCTCCTCGGGAGAGGCTCGGGGTCATCCTTGATTCGGCAATTGTAATAATATCGGCTGCTCTGGTATTTTGGATCTTCTTCTTCGCCCCTGTAGTATCATCATTGAATACGATCACTTTGGAACTGACGATTTC
Source organism: Methanosaeta sp. UBA458 (assembly GCF_002496085.1). Classification (NCBI taxonomy): domain Archaea; kingdom Methanobacteriati; phylum Methanobacteriota; class Methanomicrobia; order Methanotrichales; family Methanotrichaceae; genus Methanothrix; species Methanosaeta sp. UBA458. The sequence goes on from NZ_DAIK01000107.1 coordinate 206, forward strand.
TTTAGCCTATTCTATAATGGATATCGTCCTCTTCGTTGCCCTTATCCGACTGCTCTTAAGTAAGCTTGACGCTCCAACCATTACCCCTGCCCTTTTTCTAGCTGCTGGAATGGCTGCAGTACTGGTCGCAGATGCGGTGTTCTGCATCCAGACACAAAAAGGGACTTACATCTCAGGCAGCCATCTGGACACGATCTGGATCTCATGCAACCTGTTTATAGCATTGGCAGGACTGCTGCA
>NZ_DAIK01000107.1:533-12665 GCF_002496085.1 Methanosaeta sp. UBA458
ACTTATGGCCTACCTGCCATACCTGGGAATTGGTGCCACATTCTCTCTTCTCATCTGGGGATATGAATACTCCCAAGCAGTCAACCAATCCATAATAGCAGCCTGCGTAGGGCTGGTCATGGGGCTGATGCTCGTTCGCCAGAAGATAGTCTTCGATGAGAGGAATCAACTGCTCACCACAACGCTTACCGAGATTGAAGAACGCAAGCGCGTAGAGAAGTCATTGCGCGAATCAGAGCAGGAGAAGGCGGCAATTCTGGGCGGATTGAAGAATGTCGCTGTCGAGTATCTCGATCCTTTTATGCGACTAATCTGGATCAATGATAACCTGCAAGAATCAATCGGCCTCTCTGCTGATGAAATGCGTGGCGCTTGTTGTTATGAGGCGATATTCGGTCGCAGTGAGCCCTGTTCAGGCTGTACAGTGGCACAAGCTATCAATATGGGCGCATCCAAGGAGGGCGATCTGATCACTCCGGACGGGAGGACCTGGATATCTCGTAGCAGTCCTCTCAAGGATGCAGATGGCAAGATCACCGGGGTAGTCCATGTGCTGATAGATATCAGCGCCCGCAAGAGTGCAGAGCGAGCTCTGAAGGAGTCTGAGCGTCGGCTGGCGGATATCATCGAATTTCTGCCTGACGCCACATTTGTGGTTGACAAAAATGGCAAGGTGATTTCCTGGAACCGCGCCATTGAGAAGATGACCGGCGTCGAGGCCGAGTCGATCCTGGGCAAGGGAGACTATGAATATTCTCTGCCGTTTTACGGAGAACGAAGGCCTACACTGATAGATATGGCAAAAGGAATTGATCCAAAGATCGATCCAAAATTTGAAAAGAAATATGAGAACCTAAAGAGAGATGAGGAGGATAACTCGCTGGTTGGCGAGGCCTACATGCCCCTGCAGGGAAAAGGCGATGCATACCTCCTGGGAAGCGCATCTGCGCTCTATGACTCAAATGGAGATTATTGGGGAGCGATTGAGTCGATACGTGATATAACAGATCGAAAGCGTGTGGAAGAGGAGCTCCAAAGGTCCAAGGAGATGGCTGAATCAGCCACCCGGGCAAAGTCCGAGTTCCTGGCCAACATGAGCCACGAGATCCGGACGCCAATGAATGCTGTTATCGGTCTTACAGAACTGCTCATGGATGAGAAGGATGAGAAGCTGACTTCGGCGCAAAGGGAATGCGTCGAGATGATCCGCATCAGCGGGGATACTCTCCTCTCTATCATCAATAATATCCTCGATCTCACCAAGATCGAGGCGAACATGACAGAGCTGGAGCACCGGCCAATCGATGTTAAGGGTTGCATTGAATCCTCTATGGATCTCGTGTCCGGGAGCGTCGGCGATAAAAGAATAAAATTTTCATATAAAATCGAAGAGAACGTCCCCCAATTTATCATGGGAGATCCCACAAGGCTCTGTCAGATCCTGATAAACCTGCTCAATAATGCATTGAAGTTCACCGAGCAAGGCGAGATTGCAGTCTCTGTATCAAACACCAATCTGGATGATGGCGGATATGAGATTCATTTTGCGGTGAAGGATACTGGAATAGGAATCCCTGAAGACAAGATGTCCCGCCTATTTCGATCTTTCAGCCAGGTTGATGCCTCGACGGCACGCAAGTATGGCGGCACTGGATTGGGCCTTGCCATAAGCAAGAAGCTCACAGAGATGATGAATGGACGAATGTGGGTTGAGAGTGCTGTTGGAGTGGGTTCAGTATTTCATTTTACAATTCGGGCGGATCCTATCATCGGCGAACCCTTAGATCTGTCAAAGCCGGACAACTTGTACGCACACGGGAAGCAGATCAAGGATCTGGAGAGATCTAATTCCGAATTGAATATCCTGCTAGCAGAGGACAACGTAGTCAATCAGATAGTCACAAAGAAGATGCTCAGTAAGCTGGGCTATAATGCGGATGTAGCGTCCAGCGGCATCGAGGCCCTGAAGGCGCTGGAGAAGAAGAGATACGATTTGGTATTCATGGACGTGCAGATGCCGGAGATGGACGGCCTGGAGGCAGCGAGGGAGATACGCCGTCGCTGGCCTGAGGGAGGCCCGAAGATAATAGCAGTAACTGCATCTGCTTTTAAAGGAGATCAGGAGATGTGTTTGGCGGCTGGGATGGACGGCTATATAATGAAGCCCACCAAGATAGAGGCTATAAGAGAAGCCCTGCAAGCTGTGGCAAAGGGCTAAGCAGGAAAAGGGCTGGGAGATCTTCTGAGCATAGGATCAAGATTCAGGCGGATCGGAAATGAATCGCCCCACTTCAATTGGAGGAACCTGGTATCCTGGTGGTGGCCGATCCGCCTGAATCTTGGCTGTGGCGCCGAACACGAGGTAGCACAACACCGAATCGCACAATCCCCTCAGGGATCCCACAGAATCTCACTGTGTGGCTACATCTCGATTTCGGCATCATCTTGATCTGGTGCCGCCTCATGTCCCGACTGTGTATTGGCGCGAGATCTCAGGCAGATTGCTGTGCCAATCACGGGACGCAATTCTTTTTCATCCTGCCTGTTATCCCGCAGGCGCGCAACCGAATGCAATTACCTCGACGGCATGCATCATCTGCATCACGGATTAATGTACCTGCTCCCAGGAGCGGCACGAATTTTTTGCTCGCAGGAAGAGGCAAATCAATGGCCAGATTCAGCAGATCACTGCCGGATGCGTTTTGGCCCACAGTACGCCCGCCAGACCCTTTCATGAGACGGCAATCTATCTATATAATCATTATAGATATTTGTAGTTTTCGGTCGGGACTGCAATAGGGACTAGAGTGCAGAATCCTGGAAGCATTTCGCACCCGTATTAGCTCGAACAAAATTGAATTAAGAATTCATCTATTGACCATCTATTTAAATGATGGCCCGCCAGCTAATGATCAACAAATCGTAAAATGTTAAAAACCAAGGAGTTCTTAAGATGAACCTGCAAAAGCACGTCAGCCTGAATATCAACGTTCGCGGCCTGGGCGAATCACCGACCCTCGCTATCAATGAGAGGGTAAAGCTATTGCAGGGACAGGGGAAAAAGATCTACAACTTCGGACTGGGTCAATCCCCCTTCCCTGTGCCGACGCCGGTGGTCGAGGCTCTGCGGCTGCATGCTCATGAAAAAGATTATCTGCCCGTCAAAGGCCTTTCTGCCCTCAAAGAAGCTGTGGCTGGATTCCACAGACAAAAAGATCTGGTGGAGGCTAACTCTGATTGCGTCCTTGTGGGCCCTGGCTCAAAGGAGCTCATGTTCTTGCTGCAGCTGGTATTCTATGGTGAGATCATCGTGCCCACACCCTGCTGGGTCTCCTATGTCCCTCAAGCTCAGATCTTGGGAAAAAAGATAAGCCTGCTTCATACCTCTTTTGAGGATAAATGGCACATAAGCGCTGATCGCCTCCGCCAGCATCTGGAAGGGGAACAGGATCTATACCGTCCAAGGATATTGGTTCTAAACTATCCTGGAAATCCTGATGGCCTCACCTATACCGCAGATGAGCTCAAAGAGATTGCCGGGGTTGCCCGTGAGTATGAGATCATCCTCCTCTCTGACGAGATCTATGGGCAGCTTCATCACAAGGGCGGTCACGTCTCAGTTGCCCGCTACTATCCAGAGGGAACCATAATCAGCTCCGGCCTGTCCAAGTGGTGCGGTGCTGGTGGCTGGAGATTGGGAACATTCACCTTTCCTCAGAGCCTGGACTGGCTGATGGATGCAATGGCAGCTGTGGCCAGCGAGACATACACCTCGGTGAGCGCACCCATCCAGTATGCCGGTGTGCAGGCATTCCGGGGATCAATGGCCATCGAGCGCTACCTCTGGAACGCCCGCCGTATCCTTTCCGCCCTGGGACAAAGGTGCTACCGAAATTTGGCAGATGCTGGGGTCAGGGTCCATGCGCCCGAGGGTGCATTCTACATGTTCCCGGATTTCTCTCCCTTCTACAGAAGGCTCGCTAAGAAGAATGTGCTGAACAGCACCATGCTCTGCGAGAGGCTGCTGCAGGAAAAAGGCGTTGCTATGCTGCCGGGAAGAGCGTTCGAGAGGCCCCATGAGGAGCTCACTGCCCGGATATCCTACATCAATTTTGCCGGCAACAGATCCCTGGCAGCGGGAGAGACCATTCCCCCTCACCAGGAGCTTCCAGCTGATTTCATCCAGGCTCACTGCGAAGATACCCTTGCAGGCATAGAGGCGATCGTCGACTGGCTGGAAGAGTAGCCAGTCCCGATTTTTTTAGGCCATCCGTTGTGTCGCATAACGATCCTCTTAATAATAATACCATATGCTTCTGTAATCCTCCGGGTTCTCGCCTCTTTTGATCAGCCTCTGAAGGTATCGGTGAATGGAGACATCCGTGTAGATGTAGGGCAACACCCTGGCTATGTTCTTCTCCCAGGGAAGGAAGGAGTATACCCTTCGCCCCTCAGAGGTAATGCCAATCAGCTCATGGTTCTGCCAGGCCCGAAGGTGGTCCTTGCCCAGCCCCGGGACATTGAATACCGGCTCATCGGTGCGGAATATGCCCGGAAGCAGCCTTGCCTCTTCCTTGCGCTCCTGCAGGATGCGAGCTATGGGAACAGCATAGTCCTCCATCTCCGTCTTGCCCTTCATATTAAAGGTATAATAGGGGTCCACTCCGATCTGTTTCAAGATAATCCTCAGAGACGACGTCTCAAATTTGCGGCTGTTGGCAAAGGTGAAGACCTGCTGGTTATAGATCTCAATTCCCGTCTTCTTCACCCTTATTATCGCGGCCAGCGTCTCTGGTGTCACCTCATAGGGATGCATGAAATGAGTCACCAGGCAGAGGTTTCTCCTTCCAAGCTCCTGGTAGCTGCCCAAGATCTCGCAGAGCTCTTCGGTGAGCCTCTGGGGGACAGTAGCTGGCGTCCTGCTGGCCACTCTTATGCTCTTCAGGTGAGGGATCTGGGAGAGCCTGTTCAGGATCCTGTCGATCAACGAGTCATCCATCACCAGGGGGTCTCCACCGGTTAGAAGGACATCCATCATCTCTTCATGCTCATAAAACCAATCTATCGCCGCCTCGATCTTCTCCATTGGAGCGAGGGCGGAGGCCATGAGAGGAGAAGAGATCTCCCAGTTGCGCTGGCAGTAGACGCAGATCTGTGGGCAAGACTCATAGGGCTTGACAATGGCCACCCGGGGATAGCGCCGGGTTACCAGATCTATGGGAGAGGTGTCCCTCTCCCTCATGAAGTCGAAGGCCCACTTCTTGTCCTTTCTGTGGGCGATCATATTCTCCACATAGCTGAGCGGAGGAAAGACCTGCCTGCGAACAGCATAATCCATGTCAGAGGGCTCTTTGTCCATTAGATGGAGATAATGGGGAGTAACGCCGAAAGGCACATGGTTCTCCAGGGCCAGTCTGATGGATGCTTCATGCTCTTCGTCTAATTTTATTGCTCTTTTGATTGTTTCTAATCCCTGAATATCTTTAAAAACATGCCGAAATTGCCATCGCCAATCCTGCCAATCATCCTCGTTGGAGTTGAGGATATCCAGGATCCTCCTTCTATTCTCATCTCGCTTTTCGATAATGCCCGGATCGAGGCCCGATTTATACCTTGACAGGTATCTGTCCATTCGCTCTCCCATTTGGTCCAGGTAATCGGAGCGCATCACTCCTGCGGTCCGGCCCTCAAATTCATCGAAATTCGGTATGTCTATTCCTTCCATCAATCGGGAAGGATATACATCCGCCTTCATTTTCAGCGCTTTAAAGAAATGGGCGAACTCATCGATGAAGTCGTCACCAACGTCAGAATCACCATCGGTGGCCGCCTTCCAGAGGTTTTCCAGGGAAGAGGTGCCGGAGATGCGTTCATTTTTCGGAGATATTACATTCTTGAGTGTTCGTATGGCTTCTTTGAAAAGAACGTAATCCCATGTCTCGATCTCACTTACATCGCATGCATAAGTCCATTCTCTGGCCTCGATGTATCGAGCCACCTTATTGCGGGCGCTTTCTAACGATTTGCTCTCCTTGAGCAGCACATACAGCTCTGGTGCTGCGTCCCAGCATGTATCCCATCTCGCAGTCATGTCATGTGTTCTTCTTGCCGCATTTTACTTTAATTTTTCTTAGATATGGAGTCTTTAAGAAAGCATCATATTTATATAAAAATTCATATGCAATGCCCGACCAAGGCCAAGAAGATCAAGTAAAGATCACATTTTTGGGCTCCTCGCTATCTAGAATGGGTGAACTTGAATCGCAAAAACTCTATGTCTCAGTGCCTCTATGGTAAACCGCGATGCTCTAACCCAACCACAGAGACACAGAGGAACAGAGGCTATAATCTCTGCCCGGACCTCACCCACATAATTCAGCGAAGAGCCCATTTTTGCAGCCCGGAGTCATTCGCTCCCGATGTGGTTAATGAATATTTTCATTTATGCTCAAAAGGGGAATGATCAAAAGATGAATTATCGAGAGACGAATGATCTATAGATGATCTCTGAAGGCCAGTATCAGGAAACCTGGCTATTTCGATGCTCTCCGAAGCTATTCTTATTCCTTCTGATCTCTGTATCTCCTCCAGGATTCTTCTGCTGATTTTGGTTCTTAAGATCCTTCTCTGCCTGGCTGGAGCCACATATCTTGCCGTCAATTCGATCCAGTTGTCAGTGAGCTTAAAGAAGATCCCCGGATCGGTTGAGCTTTTTAAGATGTAATACTTTCTTTGCATATGGGATATCTCCTCTTCAGCGTACTCTTTCATCATATGCGTCTCCTGGATGACGATATCCATGATCAATGATTCAGCAGCTCTCCAATCGCTGTCATAGCTTATTGGGAGGGTTATCTCATCCCACACAAAGCTAAAGTCTTTAGTATAATTATTCACAGCATTGGATAATACCAGAAAGTTGGGCAGAGAGGAGAGCCTGCCGGTATGCTGATCTGAGGAAACCCATTCGCTCATCTCCATGATGGTGGTATGGAGCAAATTGATATCTATTACATCCCCTTTCTTTCCTGCTACCTCTATCCTATCTCCAACTTTATAGATGCTATTGAACATGATCACCAGCCCACCCACTAGGTTCTTTGCCACATCCTGAATGGAGATGGTAAATGCGGCTGCCACCAGGCCGAATCCTAGCAGCAGAGTTCTTATATCTTCCACCCAAATAATCCAAATAATAATAAAATTAATTAATAAATATATGGAATAGAGCATCTTTGAGAAATAATATCTTTTATCGGTGGAGGTGAAATTTTTGATGATACGATCTTCCAGAAGTACTCGGAATACGATATAGATCATCAAAATCGCTATGATAGTGATGATTGTGCGGTTGATATAGCTACTCTGATAAATAAATGTAGTAAGCCACAGCACAAATGCGAAGACCGCCAGGGATGCGGGGATAAACCAGCTTCGAGCCATGAGGATATCGTCCTTGACTATTTTAAGAGGATCAAAGTATATATCAGTATCATCTCTATCCTCATCCAGTCTATTCCTTCCTATACCTCTCTAATCCGACCAGGTCTCGGGCAAGAACATCAGTACCACGGGAAGGATCTCCAGCCGGCCGATGTACATACAAAACGTGGCCAGAACCTTTCCGGATTCGGATATAGCATTGAAATCCATTGCCACCACCCCGAATCCCGGACCCACAACACCAAGACAGCATGCTGCTGCGGAAATAGCAGATAAGGAACCAAACTGGGGGTTTGATGCCTCGGTGATGGAAAAGGCAACGGCTGCAAGGATGAAGATCATTACATACAGCTGAATAAAAAGAATAACGGACTTGACTGTATTCTCCTTGACCACCTTATCTGCCATCCTTATGGTGATAACTGCCTTTGGGTGGAGGCTTCGGATCAGCTCAGCGTGCACATATTTCAGGACTATCAGCACCCTTCCCACCTTCATTCCTCCTCCTGTCGATCCTGTGCATCCACCAATTATCATCAATAGCATCAGGACGAGCTTTGCTGCCAGGGACCAGGAGTCATAATTGAAGTTGTTCACAAAGCCGGTGGTGGTCATAGTGGTGATCACCTGAAATACGGATGAGCGAAGGGCATCGAAGAAGCCTCCCGGTATTTGCCCGAAGATCATCAATATAATAATCGAAATAAACACTATTATGATATAGAACCTGAACTCTGCATCTCTGATCAGATAATTTAAATTTTTCTTTAGTATAATCTGATGATATATGATGAAATTGGTTCCTCCGAGCAAGAGAAAGATGCAGATGATGGCCTCCACCAGAATGCTATTGTATTCCGCAATACTGTAGGCCCTTGGGGAAAAACCTGCAGTTGAAATGCTTGAAAATGATGTGCATAGGGAGTCATAGACCGGGAGGCCTGCTGCCACTAGCAGCAGAGCTTCCATTCCTGTCAATCCAAGATAAATCCCCCAGAAGGCTTTAGCCGTGCTCTTAACCCTGGGTGTCAGCGCCTCTTTCATAAGGCCCAGGCCCTCAACGGAATAAAGCTCTCTTCCTGCCACGCCCAGATTGGGAAGAATGGCGATGAACAGCAGGATTATACCCATACCGCCCAGGAACTGGGAGAAAGATCTCCAGAATAGAAGGCCGAAGTAGGTTTCCTTTATAGTGAGAAGATCGATAAAATTCAGTGTCAGGCCGAAATCGAGCTCGATTATCCCTATAGGGGACCAGTGGATAAGCTGATGTGTGGTTCTCTCTACGAGTGCATAGGCCAGGCTGCTATGCACTGCCTCCTTGCTTAGAGTCCAATAGTGCTGTGAATCATACTCGCTGAGGATGGTAGCTCCCGTTGTAGTAAAACCGGACATCGATTCAAAGAATGCATCGACCAGCCCCAATCCCAGCAGCAAGTAGGGAAGAGCTCCGATCAGCCCTGCCATGAGCCAGCCGAATGAGACGGCAGCAAATGCATCCTTACGTCCCATATCGGATTTCTCCCCAAAATGCTTCAGGATCAGGCCGACGATAATTGCCAGAAGAGAGCTGATGCCAAAGGCCACCACCCCCAGGGGCTCCTTGTAGATGGCGGAGACGATTCCTGGTATGAGCATAAGTGTACCCAGCAGCATAGCCAGCATGCCCAGGATCCTCAGGATGATCCTTATCTTCATTATGTCGAGAGATCGGTTAAGGATGTTAATAACAATTGCCATATCCGTCTGATATAACAAAGGAGAAGAGAAGGAGACCGTATAAGAATTCCTGATCTTGGATTATTTTTTTAAAGGATTGCAACCATAGCGCGGAAAGGCCTTTCATCGGGCAAGGTCTTTTCTAATTGGATATATAAAAAAGATTTTAAAATTCAATTTACTTAGGCTCTTCTCAGAGCTATGAAGGCTACAGCCAGGAATCCTAAGGCGGCAAGCGCTGCTGCAAATCCTGGTACCTTTTCTGCTGCTTCCTCTGCCTTCTGGGCAGCCTCATCTACCTTTTCTGCTGCTTGGCTAGCTTCTTCGGCTTTCTGCTCGACCTTCTCTGCTGCTTTAGTTATGTTTTCTGCTGCAGTGGTGTTGGCGGTCAGATTCTCCACATGCTCAGCGGCAGATTTGAGATCTGCTGTTGCGTTCTCCGTTAGCTGTGCCGCTATTTCCACCTGTTTTGCAGACTCTTCCACTTGCATAGCTGCCTCAGCAACTTTGTCCGTCTCCTCTGCGCTTGCAGTTGTAACTGCAACCAACAGCATTAATGCTGCTGCTAAGATCACCACAACATTCTTCATGCTTATGCCTCAGTGTTTTGCGCGAAACCACGAAGACGGTTGTATATATATCTAATGAATGATGTATGCTCAAAGTTTGGACTGGAGTTATTTTTATTAGATAAATATATTTTATTGTGGGCTTTTATGTTAAATTTTCTTGGTAGAAGCAGGTGGAAACAAGGCATTTATTTTGCCAGAAAACCTTAGGCTCATGGGAATGCCATCCAATAGAGTTTATTTTTAATTTTTATATACATATAGATTAATCTCAGCCTGCTCGCTGCGTCAAAGAGAGGATGGGCCATATTCCTGAGAAGGACAGACTGAGGATAAGAATAAGGATGAGAATAAAACCAGCCTTGAGGAAATGGGGATTAATGCGCAAAAAAGACATCCTGCGCATATCTTGATACCCTCGTGCATATACTGCTCACATTTGAACATCGCGAAAGCAAGAGGATCGGATCTTCCTTTATGGAGATGGAATGATATGATGCAAAAGTGATGGAATTTGCTTATGCAACAGGGTGATGGATATTGTTTACGGAACAGAGAGATGGAGATTAGTGATGCAGCAGAGTGACGGAACAGGTTGATGGAGCTAGGGCTCTGGCAATGGAAATCAGCCTTTTGAGCAGATAGGGCCGAATCGCCGATCACTCAATCCAGGAGGAGATTTGGGCCGGTCGGCCTCTCTTATTATGATTTCAATCATAATTCCTGGCAAATTCCTCATCTGACATGGTGAAAAGGATGATAGCATCATATATGCTAAGAGCGAGTGTTATGGCAAATCCGATTGCCGTCAGGCTAATCAGGATATATATTATTCCCATCTTTATGCTTCCAAGATAGAACTTATGCGCTCCAGCTATCCCCAAAAACAGGGCAAGCAATGCGGCAGTGATTCTGCTTCGTCCCTCATTGGCCGGGCGGGGGAGATGCTTTATCCGCAGGCCGCAAATGGGGCATATCTTGGCCGCATTATCGATGCAGGATTTGCATTCAGGACAAATCATTGCAGTCTTGACAAGAATCTTCTCTCCTCCGGCATTCTCTCCATCTTCAGAGCCACCAATATTCTCGCTGTCTTCATTCAAGGCCACAACCTCATCTGCACGGATGATCTGATTTCTCCTTCTCCGCCTAAATATGTTGCTGCTGGACAAGCCGCTGTACTGGCTCCATTATTTCAGCGAAAGCATCATTTATTATCATTCATCGATGAGATCATTTAAGAGCATCCAATATCATTTGAGGTAGTTTGCAGGAGATTGATGAATGAAGTGGCGCACGGGCAGAAAGAGCGAGAATATTGAGGATCGCAGATCCTCTGGAATTTCTGGCAAGGCTGCAGGGGGCATCGGAGGTCTTGGGATTTTGTTGCTCCTTCTCATATCCATGTTTTTAGGAGTGGATCCCGGTCAGATCATCCAGGGAATAGACTCAACCGGAGCCTCAAGTCAGGGGTCACAGATGTCGACGGAGGAGCAGAACGAGAGTGCTGAGTTCGTATCTCTAGTCCTGGGCGATACAGAAGCTACCTGGAGCGATATCTTTGCCGAGGACCTGGGCCGAACCTACATAGAACCAAAGCTGGTTCTATTTTCCGGCGGTGTGCAGTCTGCTTGCGGACAGGCTAGCTCTCAGGTGGGGCCATTTTACTGTCCCAGCGACCAGAAGGTCTATCTCGATCTTGAATTTTTAAAAGAACTCCAGGATAGACTGGGAGCTACAGGAGACTTTGCTCAGGCCTATGTCATATCTCATGAGGTCGGCCACCATGTTCAGACCCTCACTGGCACCCTGCAATACGTGGATACGATGAATAAGAGGGTGAGCCAGAAGGAGGCCAATGAGCTATCGGTAGCCTTGGAACTCCAGGCTGACTGTTATGCCGGTGTTTGGGCCAATCGCGCATCCCAGCAGGACCTCATTCTTGAGCCAGGGGATATCGAAGAGGGCCTCAACGCCGCCAGCGCCGTAGGAGACGACCGCCTGCAGAAGCAGTCACAGGGATATGTGGTGCCTGACTCCTTCACCCATGGCACATCTGCCCAGCGGGTGGCATCCTTCAGAAAAGGACTTGAGTCTGGGGATTTATTTGCATGTGACAGCTCTCTGCTTCCGCCGGTAAAATAAGAGCATGAGGAGAGATCAAAATAAGAGAGGGATGAAATTCGAGCCCTCCTGATTTCTTTTTTTCTTTTGTCTTAAGGCCTCTGTTCCTCTGCGCCTCTGCTGTTGGGTCAGAGCATCGCGTTTCACCACTAAGGCGAAGAGATACAGAGATTTTGCGATTCAGGTTCACCCATGCTAAATGGCGAGGAGCCGTTCCATAAGCCAAGCTGCCGTGAGCTACAGAGAACGGACCTGCAGTGCTGGGGCGCAGGGGTAG
>NZ_DAIK01000120.1:0-5974 GCF_002496085.1 Methanosaeta sp. UBA458
TATTTCTTTTTATATATTATATTATTTATATATTAATTAATGCTTTTGCTGATATCAGATTCGGATCTATCTACCATATCATTGATCCACCAGATTTATATCCTATTTTAGACCATATAATTGTTGCTGGCCACAACAAAATAGTTAAATTGAGCTAAATTTGTCTCAATCTTTTTAAAAAAAAGGTAATGGTGTAGGAGGGAGTCGATGAAGCGGAGCAAGGATTTAATTATATCCCAGATATTGCTCGTTTGTGCCAAGGGAGCAAATAAGACCAAGATAGTATATCAGGCGAATCTCAACTTCAGAACGGTGGATCCGTATTTGAAGCTTCTAATGGAGAGAGGTCTGATAAATGCCAAGAGAGAGCCTAATCTGATCTATCAGACCACGGAGAAGGGCGAAGAGTTGCTGGGGAGCTTGAAAGCGATCCAAAGGGAGATATACTAGACATATCTCCTCGCTTGCATCTGCAAGATAGCATATCCTAAATGCTATCTTTGCCTTCTTCCCTCTGGCAGAGGAATATGTGGCGGATTAGGCTGCGGTGCACCCTATCCAAATGGCTTTGAATGACTCTGAATCCGGCATTTGATATCTGGGAGTCAATCGGGCCATCGGCTACGATAACCATGCGTCTGCCAGGTCTTATCACACGAAATAGCTCCGATAGACTCTCTTTTAAGAGATCCTCCTTGGAAGAGGCGAGGATCCTGGCAGACCTTCCATAAGGAATGTCGAGCACTGCACCGTAGATAGAAGCATCCTTCAGAGCAAGGCGTTTGGCATCGCCTAATACCAGGGCGCAATTCATATTCTCCAGGTTGCATATTGCCCCCTTCACCAGCCGGCCTTGAGCCTCTATCCCCAGGCACTCTATGCCCATCAGACAGGCCTCAACCAGAATCCCGCATGTTCCGGCAAACGGGTCGAGCAGCCGCTCCCCAGCTCGGATCTGAGTTAGATTGACCAAAGAGCGGGCCATGCGGGGCATGAGGACTCCGGGATGAAAAAACGGCTTCAGGTGGGGACGGCGGGCCTCAAAGGAGCTGCGATCTACCCTTGCCACTTCCACTCCCAGGATTATCTTGCCGCTTGTGATAACTGCTCTCAGCTCTATATTGGGGCTTTTCAGGTCTGCCCGGATGCCTTTTCCCAAGAGCACCCTTCCTATCTCGTGCTCCACAGCATCCGCCCTGGGAGAAGCGTTCTTGATCCTCCTTGCCCGAATCCTGTAGCTCTCATCGGGAAGGGAGAGGAGGGCAACGGATCTGGCAAGATCCTCGAGGTCTGCCTCGCATATCGCCATGACCTCGATGATCCGGTGGGTCATTGCCAGCCGATCTCCTAAAGCCCGAACATCCAGGCCCTCGGCCTCGACTATCAGGCACTGGTCCAGATAGGATTGCTCACGATAGCGGTCGGAGAAGATCTCCACCAGTGCAATAGCCTCACATCTGGGCAGAGACTCATGCTCTCCAGAGAGCTCGAAGGCATAGCTCTTCATTCTTTTTTAGTCCAGATAGGAGTTCACATCCCGATAATTGAACCGCTCTGTTGCCAGAACGTTCTCCAGGAAGTTGAAGAGAGCCCTTCGAACATCGTCCGAGAGCAATGGATACCAGGTTGGACTGGCCACGACAGTCGCCCGGAAGGCAAAGAATGGGGCTATGACCTCTAAGAGTTCATCGTCGCCGGTCTTATCCAGGTAGTTCTCAAAGAACAGCTCGAACAGGTCCTTGAGGTCTCCGGTCAAACGCAGGCTCTTTTGCACTGAGTAGAAAATGTAGTTCATGGCGAGAGCAGTGATGTCATCCGCCGCTTCGCCCCACTCCCCCCGGCTCCGATCGAGTACGGAGAAATCGGTGCCTTCCCGGAACATGATATTCCAGGGATGGAAGTCGCCATGGACCATGGATAAGCGGTGGACTTTGCTGCGAAGCTTCCAGCGCCATTCCACGCAGACCTTCTCGATCTCCTGCAGCTCATCGGGATCCAGGAAGGTGCTGCTATCGGGATAGTCGTCCAGGATGCCGAATATGCATTCTCCGTCTCCCACGGTCTCTCTGATCTTGCGCTGGTATAAGGGCGGGCAATCCTCCTTTGTGGCATGGATCTGGGCCAGATAGCTGGAGAGGGCAATGACCCGATCATGATCCAGGTCTGTTGCTCCCTCCTCTTTGACTCTTTCCAGGTCGAAGAAGTACTCCTTTCCCTCGATCTTCTCCATGAGGAGGAAATACTCGCATGCATCGCCAGCAGAGACCAGCCTTCCATCCGGGGTGAAGTAGCCCACGTCCAAAGATCGGACGTGCTTGGGAAGGCTAGCGAATGTGGCATTCTGCCAGATTAGGATCCTCGCCCGGTCTGAGAAGTGGTCGTGGCCGAAGCCATGCTGCACCCGCATGGTGGAGAGAACGCAGGATGCCTTTTTGCCCGAGAGCTTATAGTCCACCATCAGGGGCGATCCATATCCAAATCCCTTTACATCCTCCGCCGTGGGAATGGTCTCCCCCAGCTTTCGAACCGATACGATGGAAAGGCCCTTACCATACAGGCTCCTCAGATAGGCCTCCAGATTTTCCCTTAACAGATCCATAGCCATTCCCCTCTTATCATCAGGTTCCCATCTGCCAGCTGTGCAGGTACTTCTCCTGTTCTGCGGTGAGCTTCTCCGTCTCCAGGCCCATTGAGGCGAGCTTCAGCTCAGCCACTCTCCGGTCGATCTCCACAGGAACAGAGTAGACCGACTTTTTCAGGCTTCGGCCTTGCTCCACAATGTAGCGCACTGAGAGCGCCTGGTTGGCAAAGGACATGTCCATGACCTCTGGGGGGTGGCCATAGGCCGCAGCCAGGTTGATCAGGCGGCCCTCTGCCAGCAGATAAAGCCTGCGGCCGTCGGGGAGCTTATACTCGGTGACGTTATTTTGTATCTCATTCTTCTCCCCGGCCATCTTCTCCAGGGCAGGGATATCGATCTCCACATTGAAGTGGCCGCTGTTGGCGACGATTGCCTGATCCTTCATAAGGGCGAAGTGCTCTTTTCTTAACACATTGATGTTGCCGGTGAGGGTGACGAACAGGTCTCCCAGGGGAGCAGCCTGTCCCAGCGGCATGACCCTGTAGCCGTCCATGGCTGCCTCTAAAGCTTTGCGCGGCTCGATCTCAATGACGATGACGTTTGCTCCCAACCCCTTGGCCCTCATGGCAAATCCCCGGCCGCACCAGCCGTAGCCGCATACGACCACCGTCTTGCCGGCAAAGAGGAAGTTTGTGGCCTGCATGATGCCATGCAATGTGCTCTGTCCAGTGCCGTAGCGGTTATCGAACATCATCTTGGTCTCGGCATCGTTGACCGCTATCACCGGATAGAGCAGAGCCTTATCTTCGGCCATGGCCCGGAGGCGGACGACGCCGGTGGTGGTCTCCTCGCAGCCGCCTAACATCTGAGCGGCAAGCTCCGGATGCTCCTTGTGGATTATGGCTATGGTGTCTGCGCCGTCGTCCAGGCTTACATTGGGCTTGAGCTCCAGGGCTTTTTTTATGCAGTCGTAGTACTCAGTCTCATTCTCTCCCCGGAAGGCATAGACGAAGAGGCCCCGGGCGGCCAGGGCTGCAGCCACTTCGTCCTGGGTGGAGAGGGGATTGGAGCCCGTCACCGCCACCTCTGCCCCCCCTGCCACCAGGGTGGTGATAAGGTTGGCCGTCTCCACAGTCACATGCAGACAGGCGACTATGCGAGCGCCCTTCAGGGGTTTCTCCTTCTCGAACTCCTCCTTTATCCTGTCCAGTACCGGCATATGCCTGCGGGCCCATTCGATACGCTTCTCTCCTGCTTCTGCTAAGGCAAGATCCTTGACCACGCTCTCCTGCAAAATATCACCTTGAATTCTCTTAGCTTGACTGATCTGCTTGATCAATTTGTTGATACTTAAACCCAACCCCGGCCTTGCCAGGGGCTTTTGCATCTGTCAAATTCAGGTTATGGGCCTTGAAGCCTCTTTGGGCTGATATTTTGATTCGGACAGGTTGCCATTCCATGGGGCGGTTCAGCAGCTTCCTGATTGCCGGGCAGTCGCGCAGGCAGGCATCCCGCCTCGGGCTATGGCGGCGTGAGATGGAATTCTCTCCCAAGCTATGATTTCTGTCCGCGTCGCCCTCTTCCATCAGGGCGGCAGGCTCGCCCCCCTTCGCGGGATGAGGACGAAGTGGGGAGAGTGATCCAGAGGATGGGGTTTCCTTGCTGTTCAGCACGGGTGAGCTTGGCAGTGGATCTATCTTTATGCCTCCATGCTATTTGGTATGGGTGAACTTGAATCGGAAATTCTCTGTTTCTTTTGTGCCTCAGTGGTGAAACGCCATGCA
Source organism: Methanosaeta sp. UBA458 (assembly GCF_002496085.1). Classification (NCBI taxonomy): domain Archaea; kingdom Methanobacteriati; phylum Methanobacteriota; class Methanomicrobia; order Methanotrichales; family Methanotrichaceae; genus Methanothrix; species Methanosaeta sp. UBA458. Next base: position 4,366 of record NZ_DAIK01000120.1, read on the forward strand.
CTGACCCAACCACAGAGGCGCAGAGGAACAAAAGACCATAGTCCCTGCCTTAACTCACCCGCATAATTCAGCGAAGAGCCAAGAGAAAGTCCCACTTATGTTGCACGAAATGGTCTAATCCTCAGATGTCAGCCTAATGAATCGCTGCTGCGCTTTTTCCAGGATCTCCTCTTCTCCAGGGATGATGCCGTTTTGCATCAGCACCCGTCCGTTGACGATGGTGGTGTCCACTCCTCCCGCCATGCTGTAGACCAGATGGGATACGATATTCGACTGCGGATAAAACCAGGGTTTTTTCAGGTCGATCAGGGCCAGGTCGGCATTGGCGCCGACTGATATTCCGTTGTTCAATCCGAATGCCTGATAGGCGTTATCTGTGGCGAACTGCCATATCTGCTCTGCAGTGAATGCGGCAGGGGTGTGGTAGGCATTCTTTTGCACTATGGCCGTGACCTTCATATCCTCAAATAGGCTTAGGTTGTTATTGCTGCATGCGCTGTCCGTTCCCAGGCAGACGTTAACCCCGGCTTTCATCAGGGTGTTTAGGGGGGCAATGCCCGAGGCTAACTTCAGGTTGCTCGCCGTGCATGAGACTACATTGGCCTTTCTCTTCTCCAATAGATAACAGTCCTCTTCAGAAAGCCAGACGCAGTGGATGGCCGTAAGGCGGCTATTCAAAAGGCCGAGCGAGTCCAGATACTCCACCGGGCTTTTGCCCCGGCTTAGCAAGAATTCATCCACCTCCTTCCGGGTCTCAGAGATGTGCATATGGACCATAGCCTGGTGCCTGTCCGCGATCTCTCCTGCCCGGAGAAGGGTCTCCTCAGAGCAGGTGTAAGCGGCGTGGGGGCCCACAGCCGGCCTTATCAGCTCGTCGTCCTTCCAACGCTGGATGAAGGGCTCCACCTGAGACAATAGCTCGGGCAACATGTCGAAGACGACGCCTGAGATAAAACCCCGCAGCCCCATCTCCTTTGTGGCCTGAGCTGTCACATCCGGGAAGTAGTACATATCATTGTAGCAGGTGATGCCGAATCTGATCAGCTCCAGGCAGCCGAGCTTCACTCCCCAATAGACATCCTCCTCTGTTAACCTGGCCTCCAGGGGCCAGATCTTCTCCTCCAGCCACGGCATCAGCTCCATGTCGTCGGCATAGCCTCGCAGGAGGCTCATGGCCAGGTGGGTGTGGCAGTTTACGAGGCCGGGGATCGCCAGCTTCCCCTTGCCCTCTATCTCCTCATCGCCACGCTCTTTTTGCAGTTCAGGGCCGATCTGCTCGATCTTGCCCTCCTTGGTTCTGATATCCTGCCCCGGCACGAGATGCCCGGACTGGAGTATGGAGACATTCTTTATGAGCATCCGAGAAAAATTGGCTCTGAAGATAAAAAAGATTGTCGATTTGACAGATAAAGTGTAGGTTTTTGGGCCGGCCTTTAAAGGTGGGGTATCGTCAGGCTTAAGATCTATCGATTCCAAGCATGAGGGCGTGCTGAGGTAGCCAAGCGGCCTACGGCGCTGGTCTTGAGCTTTCGTCCTCTTTCCAGGAGGGCGGAACGGGCAAACCAGTGGTGCATCGCACCTCGTGAGTTCAAATCTCACCCTCAGCGCT
>NZ_DAIK01000025.1:0-6090 GCF_002496085.1 Methanosaeta sp. UBA458
AATAGGTGATCTAATCCTTTATGCTGTCCCTTTGACCTTCATCAGCCGGGATATATAGAGCCTGGCCCATAAATAGCTCAGGAGGCTTCCTGCTATGTTTCCAAACACGATTCCCCACCATATCCCCTCCTGACCCAGCCCCAAGACCATTCCCAGGATGAAGGCTACCATTGTAATGAGAACCACATCTCTGAGGACATTGAGCAAGAGGGAGGTGAGACCTTTGCCCGCCCCCTGGAAGAGGCAGGCGGACATTATTCCCGGGGACATGAATGGGTAGAACAGGCACATCACATGCATGAATGCCACCATTGTTCCGGCAAGGTGAGCGCTCTCGGGAGTATAGGTGAAAAACATGGTTATCTGAGGGGCAAATATGCCGGTGATGAGGGCGGTGACCGTTCCAATGGCGAAGCCAAGCTTTGTGGAATAGTTATGAATAACCGGCAGGTTGCCATATCTTCTGGCGCCGATTGCTGCTCCTGCCACAGAGATCTCTGCTGTGGCAATGGCGATCAGAGGAATGGTGGCCATCATTATCACCCGCCAGCCTGCAGTATAAACGGCTACAGCGTCCGTTCCCGAAACCCGAACCAGCATGCTGTTGATGATGATGGCATCTATGGAGTAAAGGAGGAACTCGACGCTGGCCGGAATCCCCACCTTGAGGATGTCACTCATCACTTTTCTGCTGGGGACAAAGGCATTCCGGGACAGGGAAACGTAGGTGTCCTTCTTGACGATCAGCCAGTAGATCTGTACCATGGCCACGATCAAGAGAGATATGACTGTGCCCCATGCTGCTCCTGCTATCCCCATCCCCGCCCAGTAGATCAGAATGGGATCCAAGACGGCGTTGATCAGCGATCCCGCGCCCATGGCGTACATGGTGCGTTTTGTATCCCCTTCTCCTCTCAGGATGGCATAAGCGATGTTGGTGAAGACCATAAATATGGATCCGGAAAAGACGATATTGCCGTACTCCATGGCCAGACCAAGAGAGGAGCCTGCACCCATTGCGGAAAGGAGAGGCTCCAGGGTTAAGAGGAGGACTGCTGTCAGTATCATTGAGACCAGCAAAACCAGCAGGAGGGCATGCATGGTGGTATTATCCGCCCCTCTTTTGTCCTGTGCCCCTATCCTGCGGGAGATGGAAGAAGAAACCCCTGCCCCCAGGCCGTTGCTCAGGCCAACCACCACCATGAATATGGGGGTCACAAATCCTACTGCAGCCAGGGCATCCGATCCCAGGCCTGCCACCCAGACGGCGTTCACCAGATTGTAGGCGGCAAGGATCAACATGGCGACGATCATAGGGCCGGAGAGCTTCAAGAGGGCCTTTTTCGGCTCTCCGATCAACAGGGAAACCCCTCTGGTAATCTCTTTTTGGGCCTCTTCCCCCCTAGCTTCGATTCCATCGTTCATCCGATCACTGGGGCCCTTTGAATTCACAGCTCTGGAAAGGGAGATGCTGCTTATGGTCTCTTTTCAAGCCACCTTCATCTCCCTCTCCAGCCTGCGGACGGTATCCCGGAGCTGAATGGCCCTCTCGAACTCCAGACGCTCCGCCGCTGCCATCATCTCCGCCTCCAGCTCGATGATCGCATTTGGAATATCCGATTTTGGAATATGCCTGGTGTCGGTGATCTCCACCACCTTTTCCCGGATGGGTTTCTTGATGGTCTGAGGGATGATGCCGTGCTCTTGGTTGTATGCCATCTGCAGAGATCTGCGCCTCTCCGTGGTCTCCATCGCCTTCTTTATGGAGCCGGTCATCCGGTCCGCATAGAGGACCACCCGGGAGTTGGCGTTCCTTGAGGCCCGGCCGATGGTCTGGATCAGGCTCTTCTCATCCCGGAGGAATCCCTCTTTGTCTGCGTCTAAAATTCCTATGAACCCCACCTCGGGGATGTCCAGCCCCTCTCGGAGGAGGTTGATTCCCACCAGGACATCGAATTTGCCCAGCCTCAGCTCACGGATGATCTCCGTCCTCTCCAGAGGCTGAATCTCTGAATGCAGATAGCGGGCCCGAATATCATTCTGGCTCAGATAATCGGTCAACTCCTCTGCCAGCCGTTTGGTGAGGGTGGTAACCAGTGCTCGATCCCCTCTCGAGATCACTCCGGAGATCTCCGTCATCACATCCTTCACCTGCCCGTCGATGGGCCGGACCTCCACCTCCGGATCGAGAAGGCCGGTGGGGCGGATGATCTGCTCCACTGGAGATTTCGAATGCTCGAGCTCATAGTCTCCTGGGGTGGCGGAGACGAATATCACATTTCTCATGAACCGCTCAAACTCCTCAAAATCAAGCGGCCGGTTGTCATAGCTGCTGGGCAGCCGGAAGCCATAATCCACCAGGTTCTTCTTGCGAGACCGGTCGCCTCTGTTCATCGCCCTGAGCTGGGGGAGGGTCTGATGGCTCTCATCGATTATGAGCAAAAAGTCATCGGGAAAATAGTCGATCAAACAGTATGGAGGCTCTCCTGGCTGGCGGCGGTCAAAATGGCGGGAGTAGTTCTCAATTCCCTTGCAGCTTCCGGTCTCTTCTATCATCTCCATATCATGCATTGTTCTCTGCCGGAGCCGGTGGGCCTCGATCATCCCAAGCTCTTGAAGCCTCTCGTTCAGCTCCGCCTTTATGGAGTCGACCGCCGCTTTCAGCTCGTTCTCCGGTATGACATAATGCCTGGCCGGATAGACGAAGAAGTAGCTCATATCCTCGACTCTCTTGCCGGTGATCCTGTCGACCTCAGAGATCCTCTCTACTTTATTTCCAAAGAGCTCAATTCGAATGATGTTGTTGAAGTAGCCGGGGATGATATCGATGGTCTCGCCGTTGACCCGGAAGCGTCCCGGAGAGAGGTCCAGGTCTGAGCGCTCATAGAGGATGTCCACCAGCCTTTCCAGGATATCCTTTCTGGAGATCCTTTCATTCACCTTCAGCTCAAACCCCATGCTCTGGAAGTTCTCGGGATTGCCCAGGCCGTAGATGCATGAAACGGAGGCCACTACTATCACATCCCGGCGGGAGAGAAGCGAGGCGGTGGTGGCCAGCCTCATCTGCTCTATCTTGGGATTGATGAGAGAGTCCTTCTCTATGTACTGATCCTTTGAGGGGATATACGACTCCGGCTGATAGTAGTCATAATAAGAGATGAAATATTCAATCCGGTTATCCGGGAAGAACTCCTTGAACTCATTGTAAAGCTGCTCAGCCAGGGTCTTGTTATGGACGATCACAAGGGTGGGCTTCTGAACCTGTGAAATGACATTGGCTACCGTATAGGTCTTGCCTGAGCCCGTGACCCCGATCAGAGTCTGGAACCTCTCATTCCTTTGCAGGCCCAAAACAAGCTGATCTATGGCCTCCGGCTGGGAGCCGCAGGGAGCAAAGCTAGAGTGGAGGCGGAACTGCTGCTCAACCGGACGGTGCTGGGATAATGAATCTTCTGCCATGCTCATTGGCAGGCATAATCCTTGGTGCTAATAGCTTTTGCCCTGCACAATGGCTAAATAATCCGGAGACAGAGGTCAAGAGGGATGAAATCAGAAATCAAAGAAGAATTAAATCCGGAGAGGGTAAAAAGCGAGCCCCTCTCCGTCCAGGATCTGCATGAGCTCTATGATCCAATAAAAGATCAGATCGAGGAGAGACTGGCAGAGTTTCAGCGCATATGGGAGACGGCCAGCGACGAGGACCTCTTCCGTGAGATGGTGTTCTGCCTTCTCACCCCTCAGTCCAAGGCTAGGATATGCTGGAGGGCGGTGGAGAGGCTGGAGAGAAAGTGCCTTATCGCTTCTGGTGAGCCATGCCAGGTTCAAGAAGAGCTGGTGGGCGTGAGGTTCAACCAGCGGAAGGCGGAGTATGTATGTCTTGCCCGGTCAATGTTCAGCCATCGATCCCTTCGCACCACTCTGGCAGGATTTCCCAGTCATGCCGCTGCCCGGGAGTGGCTGGTGGCGAACGTCCTGGGCCTTGGCTATAAGGAGGCCAGCCATTTCTTGAGGAACATAGGCCTGGGGGAGGATCTGGCTATTCTCGACCGGCATATCCTCAAAAATCTAGCCCTGCTGGGAGTGATAGACAAAGTTCCCGAATCGCCCACCAAGAGGCGTTACATTGAGATCGAGAGGCAAATGACCGCCTTCTCTTCCCAGGCGGGAATTCCGATGGGCCAGCTTGATCTATTGCTCTGGTACAAGGAAGCGGGAGAGATATTCAAGTAATCAAATATCCCTGGACAGTCGCGAGAGCCTGTTTATTATCCATTTGGTCAGGAAACCGGTTAAAAAGCAGATGAACATTATGCTGAAGACCCCATCTCCGATACCGTCATTCAGCGCTATCAGTCCAGAGCTAGATATCAGATAGGCCATATAACCGAAGACCATGCTGATCAGGGGTATGGCCATATACCAGAGCCTCTTGTACCGGGTGGCCAGGCCGTAGCGGCGCAGGTCTTCTGCCACTCCGGTGAGGATCTGAGCTGATGCCCCCAGGCCGGCGAAGAACGAGGACCAGAGAGGGACATCGAGAATCACCGCTTCGGGATACTGATAGATCAGCATGCTGAAAAATAGGATGGCCAGTACGGCAAATACTATAGCATAAAGGCCGTAGAGCTGGAAGAAGTAGGAGATCGTTCTCAGGCTATGGAACCTGGAGCCTCTGATATTGATCTTAGCCTCGTTGACGGCACTTGTGAGCTCATAGTTCGCCCGATCGCAGTAGAGAAATGAGTCGGAGAGGTTCTCCTTGTTGAACTCCTTTAAGGCAAGGACATAGAAGTCATAGGCATCCTTTATGTCTATAGAGCTTCTGTGAGCGGCCTGAAGCGTGCGATCGAGCCTTTTGAGGTCTATCTCCAGCTCAGAGCACGACTGCGGGATGGAGCATGATTTGGAGTTCACACTATAGTAACTCGCTAAATTAATATTTATAGTTTGCGCGGCGCGATCCCTTTTCACATAATTTAAATAATTTTAAATGATTTGAATTTGTGACTGCAAACAAATAGCCCGATTATATTCCGAATAAGCTCTTTAAGAAATTATTATTAAGTATAATATATTTTTCATTAAATATGTTCGTTATTTCGAATGAAAGAGATTTTATTTAGAATATAAATTATATAAAACATTTAGAAGTATCACGTATTATTTTCAACCGACCGTAGCAAACCTCCTGGCATTTCTTATCTGCTGCATTATCTTTCTTTTGAATGAGACTTTGTTCCTTCGACCACCCGAGGGGGTGGCTATTCTCTCAGATATTGTGATCTGATGCAATTCATCGATCATGCTCTCTGCTATGAGGCAGCACTCATCCGTTCCCCGGCCAGATCCATCTCGCCCATCTTTATCCATTTTTGTCATAAGTATTAATTGAACATCTTGCTTAAAAAATTTTTCCTTGAATAGAAGCCGGAAGTGGATGCATAAAAGCAGTGCAGATCATCTCGCCTCCTTTTCTCTCATCATCTCCGGTCATGCTTAATACCACAAAGGACAACAGTATTCCATGCTTGAAGATCAGATCTTCTGCCCAGCCTGCGGCACGGATACCGACCATACCCTGATTAAATCCGGACAGGAGAACCTAGTTCGCTGCGATGACTGCGGAACTGTTCATCCGGTTGAGGTGAAACGGGTGCGTTTGGTCAACCTCAAGGTGATAGTCAATTGGGATGACCGCGCTCTGCCCCATTTTATAACCATCCGGGCAAATGAGTTGCTGAACGTCGGAGATGAGCTTTTGGTGGACGATCCAACAAAGGATGTGGTGATGACCCAGATCACTTCTCTGGAGACGGATCGCCGTGTCAGGAGCGCTCTTGCCGAGACTGTGAAGACCGTCTGGGCAAGGGCTACGGACGAGGTGCCGCTGAGGATAACCGTATTTCGAGGGGGCAAGAGCCATCCCCTTAAGATCACAGTTCCGGGAGATGAGCTTCTGGAGGTGGGCGAGAAAAGGAGGGTGGAGAACTTCCAGTTCATCATAGTCAAGATCAAGCTGCGTGGAGAGGGATTTGCCGACGCAGCTGAGGCCAAAAACATCGTTCGGGTTTGGGGACGGGAGATCTGATT
>NZ_DAIK01000112.1:0-7736 GCF_002496085.1 Methanosaeta sp. UBA458
GTCAACCGAACGGAGTTGAACGAGACAGGCAGGATGGAGAAGACCATCTGGATCTCAAAGAACACCTATATCCCCGTCAAGTACGAGAGCAAGACGAGCTTTAAAATGACTCCAATAATCGTAGCTGGCCTTGACATGAACACCAGCCAGATGACCATGTTCAACGAATCGATTGAGCTGGGAACAGTCGAGGTCAGCATGGAGTCGAGCGACATGTATTATGACTTCGACAAGCCAGGGACCATAGCCCCACCGACTGAAGCTCTAGAGGCGGTCATTGTTCGTCCGGTTTCGATTCGGCCAGAGGATAGCCAGCAGGCAGAGTGAGAAGGGCCGATAGACCGATAGCATCCAATATGAAGGATCCATTGCAGCGGCTTTTCCTCAGGGAAAAGCCCTCCCTCGCCGTCCTGGCCTTAAGCGAGATGGAGCCGGCCTATGCCGCCCAGATTGCCAAGCACATAGACTCCACCTTTCCCCATACCTCCAGCATCCTGGGCGAGCTGGAGGAGCAAGGGCTTATAATCTCCCGGCCAGAGGGTAGGGTCAGATTCCTGGTGCTGACCGACCGGGGAAGGCAGGTGGCAGGAGCATTGAGGGAACTGTCCGATCTATTGCATAAACCGGATGCTATGATGCAAAGATTGGAGAGGCTAAAAGAGCTGGCATCTTCTGCCGATGGGTCAAAGGATTATCTCATCCTGGGGCCCCTGCGCAGAGATCTGGCAAAGCTGATGACCCTTGAGGACCCTAAGCTGCGACAGGGGGCAGAAGAGCTTGACCGCAAGATCCTCGCTATCCTGTCCCGATGACTATCTTCGGGTGATTTAAATCTGTTTTTTTGTTTTCATGTGACCTCGTTCATAGCCAGTTTTCTATCCAGCTATATTACAGAACCTATTGATATCGATTCAGTATTCAGTAACAAAAGTACAAAAGGTTTATCAGTATTCAAATCCAGCTATAGTAGGATATTTTTTTAGAGGGAAAAAGATGGCAAGGAGAACCAGGCTGGAGGTACTGAGCAGCATTCTGGAAATATGCAGTGGAGAAGGAGCGAGTAAGACCAGGATAGTCTATCAAATAAACCTCAATTTTAAGAATGCAGGAGTTTATCTGAAATGGCTGACCGATAAGGGCTATCTGGTTAAGGAGGGTAAAATGTATAAAATCACACCCGCAGGCAAGGAGATGCTGCTGGGCCTCAAAGAGATCTGCAGCATACTGAACATTGAGGAGCACATGACAGAGGACAAAGTTTAGCTGTGCCATGGATGGCAGAGGAATGCGGCGGAAAAGCGCTAACCATTTCCCAATGACTTAATCAAGTTCGGATAATTGGAGAGGGAGTTCAATTTATCATTATCCTTCAGAGAATCTCTCGTTATCACCAGGAACAGCATTTGATCTCCGACCTGCTTCCGGCATCTACTTTTGCCAGGGATTGATACAGAGCGCTATCACCGCATGGCAGCCATTGCATAGACTGCAACGATTCTATATTTGATGCCCGGGGAGGCTTGCCTACTACAACAAGGGCGGAGGAACTGGTAGATATGCTTTCGTTGCCCTCGGTGGAGCTACCAGATACCAGTGCTTTGACCTCGAAAAGGCCCTCCCTTTCCGCCCCTGCCATGAAGCTCACCGTCCTTCTTCGTCCGGCGTCGATCCTTCGAATGCTCCATTTGACCACACCAGAATCATTCTCCAGGGTAGCAGTGGTGGAGTTGATGAAGCTCATGCCCTCAGGCAATAGAGCAGTGATGTTCGCGCTCATAGTATAATCAGCGGTGTTATTCAATATCAACCGGTAGCTTACAATCTTCTCGTCTACTGGGGAGAGAGTAGCAGTGAAGTCCAAGGGCAGCAATTCGGCAGGACAGCCGCTCCAATCCAAATCCAGGGTGGTGCTGTTGCTCACCCTGAGCTTGCGCTCTCTGGGCGTTCCCCGAGAGGAATAGACATAGATAGTGTTAGCCCTCGCCCGATTCGTATAGTTCTCTTTTCTGGTGATAACCTTGAACTGCATATCGATCGTGAACGAATCCCCTGTGCCCAGTTCTGGTATCGACCAGTTGCCATAGGTCCGGGCGAGCTCCATCGGCTCAACAGAGGAGCCTATGAAGCGGGTTCCCGAGGGAAATGTATCACGGACATATATAGGCGCAAACGTCCGATTCCCGTCATTGACCACAGTGACGGCGAATCTGAGGACATCACAGCGATCTGGATCGACATAACCCTGCTTGTACACAGACATATGGGGCGAGTCATACTTGGGAAGGATGAAGATCGTCCTGTCGATCTTGTAGTCACCAATATAATCATCCTCCAGCAGGGCAAGATCGGTGCTGTTGTTCCCTCGTCTGAAGACGAACTTCAAGCTGGCTTGGCCTATGAAGCTGGAGGATGTCCTCACCTCATTGGGCCATTTGACCTCGACCTCTTTCTCCAATTTCGCCAGGTTGGTATAGTGCTCCTCTGCATAGAGGCCATTGGTGGCGTTCAGCCCGAACCCCTCTTCCCACATATGAGATCGATTTGCCACTGAGTCATTAGAGTATGAATAGCCGGCTGGCATGTAGTCTAAGATGACATTCTTTCGGGCATAATCTCCCGCCTCGATGATTTCCTCCGCCTGATAGAGTCCGCTTCCCCTCTCATAGCTGGAATAGTCCTCACCCACCTTCTTGTATACATCCACATAGCCCGATTCGTCTGTGGAGTTCACTGCCCTCTGATATTCACCCTTGGTGATGGTTTCCTCAATATGGAATCCGCCCAAGTACTCCTCGGAGAGCTTAAGCTTATCTGAGCAGTATTCTACATTGGTCCTGCCGACCGAGTCTGAGCTGAGTTTCATCTTAAGAGATCCATATTTGGATTGGACCACAACGTCCTTTGATATCGAGTTTCCATAAGTGGTGGACTGAGATGCCATTGATCCATCTTCGCCCCCCTCATTCATGCTCTTTATCGAGGACGATTCTGCCCATAAAGAGTCATAATATACAGTCCTATTGCCAGGCAGACCATTGAAGGTGCGGTTGTAGCGCATGGAAAGGGCATCCTTTTTCAGATCAATTCTGCTGACATTTATGACATCGTTTATATCCATCCGGAAAGAGGAATCGGCACTGTAATCGCCTGATCCATGCTCATGAGAGATAAAACTGCCGCCAACCGGATCGGCGCCTCTGTTCTGCAGGTTCAAATAGCCTCTGCCGGATACGCTGCCATCCATATTGAATATGACCGCCTTGCTCGTCGTCACATCGCATTGAACGCCGGAATTGGGAGCGCCTGGTGTGGATTCCATGAACATCCATTCAGATTCGCCATCTGGATATTTACCCCAGGCACAGCCATCCTCCTGGCTATCATATATGCTGATAGTGCGATCAACCTCATGATCAAAATCGTCCTCCAGGATTATGACTGCACCATAGTTGCTCAGCCATTTCTCCCCAAAGTACATCAGATAAAAATCTCCCGGAGAAAGTAAAGTTCCCTCATCAATGAACTCCTTTCTGGATCGATCATCACTGGACATGATCGCCCAGCCGCTCACATCAACCTCCTCCTCGCCATTATTATATATTTCAACCCACTGGATCTCAGCATCATCCTCGATATAATCCAGCTCCACCTCGTTTATCACTACGGATCCAGAAGCAGAGGCAAAAGAGCATGCATTCAGAGCCAGCAGGATCAAAATATACATGAGCCTCATAATTCATGCTCGGATATCATCTCTCAGAATAAAAGAGCATACCTACCAATTGTAAGGATTTGTGGGCAGAATAATGCAATTTTATTTATCTCATCAATCCCCAGCCGGACCGATGGGACCTGAAGAACATTGTGTTAGTCGCAAGATTGGTGAACCACTATGCTCAGACACAACCACAGAGACGCCGAGTAGCAGAGGCGATTATCTCTGCAGGACTTCATCTATATAATTCAGAGAAGGGCCAAAAAATCGTCAAGCAAACCTGCCAGACTGGCCCAGCCGCCAGGATATGACTTGCCTTTATATGCGCCGATCGGGATTCGAACCCGAGTTTAGGCGTTGGCAACGCCTAGTGATAACCGCTACACTATCGGCGCGGCGCTTGCTGGAAGCATCCCCATCAACAACCTTCTAGTCTAAAAACATTGCGGGCAGATAGTACCCTGGAAGCCCACCATATTACTGCACACTTTATCTACCTTGAAAGGGTGCTGATTTATGGTGAATTCGCTTGTATGATGTGGTCATAGTAGGAGCAGGCCCGGCAGGGCTGACCGCTGCCATGTACTGCGCCAGAGGAGGGAAGAAGACGCTGGTTTTGGGGAGCATTTACGGCTCTCAGACCGCCATGGGTGGCCTCTATGAGAACTATCCCGGCTTTCCGGAGGGCATTAATGGCATTGAGCTCTCGGAGAGGATGCTGGCCCAGGCCCAGAGGTTTGGAGCGGAGAACCAGACGGAACTGGTGGAGAAGATCGTGAACCTGGGAGACTTCTTCCGCCTGAAGACTGAGAACTGGCAGTATGAGTCCAAGACTATCATCCTGGCCATGGGGGCCAGCCATCGCCAGATAGGGGTTCCAGGCGAAAAAGAGCTGACGGCCAGAGGAATCTCCTATTGCGTCCATTGCGATGGTGCCCTATATAGGAACAAGGCAGTGGCGGTGATTGGCTACGGCAATGGCGCAGCCAGAGCAATCCTATATCTGGCCAATATCGCGAGCCGAGTCCACCTCATATCACCCAAAGAGAAGCTGGTTGCAGAGCCGGTGTATCTGGAAAGGATCAAGTCGCTCACCAACTATGCCGCCACCTTTGGCGCGCAGATTGCCGAGATCCGAGGGGAAGAGTTCGTGGAAAGCGTGGAGTTCAATGTGGGGGGAACCCCCCGTTCCCTGAAGGTGGAAGGGGTCTTCGTGGAGATGGGCATGAAGCCCAATGTGGAATTGGCAGAGAACCTTGGCCTGGATATGACCTCTGGGGGATTTGTGAAGATCAACCGGCTCAACCAGGAGACGAGCATGCCCGGTGTCTTCGCCGCCGGGGACATGACCGGCGGACGGATGCAGGCGGCAACTGCGGTGGGTGCGGGTGCCTCTGCCGGCATCAGCGCTCTGCAGTATCTCGGGTAGACGATGACAAGATCTGAGGAAAGAAGGGACCCCAGAAGGCCGGTCAGCGTATGGCGATCCCAGGATCTGGTGGATGGACGCCCTGCCCAGGCTCTGACCATGATCCTGCGCACGGTGGGATGCAGGTGGAACCGCTGCACCATGTGTGGCTATGCCGGCGAGGGCGCACCCGCTTCGGCAGACGACCTGATAATCCAGTTCGAGAGCGCCATGGAAAAGTGCTCTCCAGAGGTGACAGTGGTCAAGATCTACACCAGCGGCAGCTTCCTGGACTCTGAGGAGATGCCCGCGGGGGCCAGGATCGAGATACTGCGCCGCTTGGAGAATGCGGGGATCGAGAAGCTGATCATTGAGACCCGGCCGGAGTACGTGAACCCTGATGCGGTGGAGGAGTGCCTCTCCCACCTGCAGACCGAGTTCGCCATGGGCCTTGAGAGTGCAAACGACCTGATCAGAGAGCACCTCATCCGCAAGGGTTTTCTCTTCCAGGACTTCGTCCGCGCCTCGGAGATGGTGCACGGCCAGGGAGGAGGGGTTAAGGCCTATCTGCTCCTGAAGCCGCCCTTTCTCACCGAAGGGCAGGCTATGCGTGATGCCATATCCTCCGCCCGGGCAGCACGCCCTTATGCAGACATCATCTCCCTGAACCTGTGCAATGTGCAGCGCAATACAGTGGTGGAGAGGATGTGGGAGAAGGGCGAGTATCGGCCACCATGGCTCTGGTCCGCCCTTGAGGTGCTGAAAAGCTCCCCAGGCCCCATCATCTGCGATCCGGTGGGTGCAGGCACCAGGCGGGGGCCCCATAACTGCGGCCAGTGCGATGCCGCCCTGGCGGAGGCGATCAGGAAGCACGATCTTACCCAGGATGCGAGGCCCTTCGATGATCTGCACTGCCAGTGCAAGGAAGCATGGCAGAAGCTGATGGAGCTGGAAGAGCAATCCTTCGGCACCCCACTCTGCTGAAATAGATTGAAATATCAGGAAATGGAACTAATTCATTAAGGTGAGCTAGAAATGTTTGAAAAGGTGTTGATCGCCACAGATTTCTCCAAACATGCCAAGAAAGTGATCGAATGCATCGGCGAAATGCCGGGATTGAAAGAGGTACTACTTCTCAATGTCATTTCTAGAGATCCGCTCGCCCGTGTCTGGGATCCGGTATCGGAGATAAAGGATATCGAGAAGAAGCTGGAAGAGGAGAAGAACGCCATTAAATCCCCCGGGGTAACGGTTAATGTAAAGGCGGTATCCGTTTTAGAGGGCGAGGTGGCAAGCGCCATCAATAAAGTGGCAATGGAAGAGAACGTCTCCCTGGTGGCCATGGGAGCGCGGGGAAGGAGCCTGATCATGAGCACTCTGCTGGGAAGCTCTTCACGTAATGTGCTTCGCTTCGGCAGGACGCACCTCTTGATCATGCGCTACAAGACCCTGGATGATAATACCATGGAGAAGTATTGCGCCCGAGTCTTTGCCAGAATTCTCTTCCCAACCGACCTCTCCCAGACTTCTGAGGTCGCCCTGTCCTTCCTGAAAAGCCTGAAGGGAATTGGAGAGATAGTGCTGCTCAATGTCGTCTCCAAGGGGGAGACCGACGAGGAGATCGAGGCCAATGTCGCATTGGCCAAAGAAAGGATCGAGGAGATCGCCCAGAATCTGAAGATGTCTGGCATGCAGGTATCATCCAAGGTGGTTGTGGGCCAGCCTACCGAGGTTATCAGATCGGAGGCTGAGAAAGAGGATGTCTCCTTGATTGCCATCAGCTCTCAGGGAGCCTCGGCCATAAAGAAGGGCAGAATAGGAAGCACCGCTTATGACGTGGCCAACTCCGCTTCCAGGCCGGTCCTGATATTAAGGCAGGAGAAGATGGCTGCTTATTAGCCATTTTTCTTTTTTATCAAATTTTTATTTGTCCAATTCAGATTTTTGAATTATTGTATCAATTACCACATTTTCTAGATGCTTTGTTTTTCAGAGATCTGACTTGATCCAGGCTTTTCTTGGATGTCAGATCCGTTTGAGCTCCCAAAACAAAAAACCAAAAGCATTTAATATTGGGTTGAGCATCCAAATAAGAGACTCTCCGAATGAGGGAGCCTGTCTATGCAGGGATAAAAGGAGTGGTCGTATGGTTTCGATATATAGTGAGCTTGAGTGGAGTTGGGGCAAATGGATACACATTGCCATACCACCGGAGCCATGAGCCCCATTGACAGCCTCTGGCCTGCAGAGACAAAGACCATTGATACTGAAGATTTTATAAATATTGGAGGGAATATTTGTGCAATTTGACCCGCTGGACATTGGCCTATTTGTCATTGTACTAATTGTTCTTCTCGGACCTTTCCTGGTCAAGAAGATAGAACATAATCTGGAAGCCTTTCTGTTCGTCATGGGCGTACTGGCAGTAACCATATCAAGCTTCTACAGCAAGCCCGATCTCATGGCGACGCTGGGATACACAGAGCATCAGGTTGAGCTCATTGGCTGGAATATGGAGATTGTGATGGAAGCCCTCGAAGAGCCCATAATAAAGGGAATAGTTCCCGCAGTTCTCGTGGCCGGCATTCTCTTCCACTATGGTCGTTCCTATGC
>NZ_DAIK01000066.1:0-20555 GCF_002496085.1 Methanosaeta sp. UBA458
CTGAAAGCTCCGGTCTTTAGGCTGGAGTAGTTTACGATTACGGACGAAGACGGCCGGAATGTGGCTGTGCCCCTGGACCCCAAAGTCGTCGATCATCGGCAGTATCCTATCCACATGCAAAGCCCGGTACTGGAGGACGGGAATGCCTGCCTCATCCAGCTGCTGTCTCACATCCTCTTTTAGTGGAGGCACTCCCTCTACTGCTGTCTTTTACCAAAAAGCCTTCCTCCGTTTCATGAACAGATACAGAAAGAATGGCACTCCCATAAAGGCGGTCATGATCCCCACCGGCAAAATGACCGGAGCCATGATGGTCCTGGCCACCGTGTCCGCACCCAATAGCAGCAGGGCACCGAAAAGCCCTGATGCCGGAAGCAGGAACCTGTGATCTCCCGACACAACCATCCTGGTAATATGAGGAGCCACCAGGCCGATGAAGCCGATGGTGCCGGTAAAGCAGATCACGCTGGCGGTGATCAGAGCGGCCAGCATCATTCCCGAGACCCTTACCAGCTCTACGTTGACCCCCAGGCTCTTGGCGGTCTCGTCTCCGGCTCCCAGGGTGTTGATGTCCCAGGAGAGCCGCATCAAAATCAACGAGCAGAGCACCGTCACCAGGGCGATTATGCCCACCTTGTCCCAGGAGGAGCGACCGAGGCTGCCCATCATCCAGAAGACCACCTCGTGAACCTGCTCTGCATGGCCCACATACTGCAGAAATGAGGTCATGGCGCTGAAGAGGTACATGATGGCGATGCCAGCTAGGACCATGGTCTCCGGGCTGATCCCACGGTACTTGGCCAGGCCGTAGACCGCTAAAGAGGCCATTATGGTGAAGATGAAGGCATTGCCGACGATCAGATACTCGCCGCCGATGAAACCTGCTCCGAGAATTATCGCCAGCGATGCCCCAAAGGAAGCAGCAGAAGCGATTCCCAGAGTAAAAGGACTGGCCAGAGGATTTTTGAGAATGCCCTGCATGGCTGCTCCTGCAATGGCCAGCCCCATCCCTGCAAAAATGGCCAAGATCACCCGGTGCAGCCTCAGCTTCCAGACGATGGTATCCAAGAAGTCTGTGGTTTGAAAGTAGTCAGGAAAGAACCTGGCCAGTATGCAGGAGTAAACCTGAAACGGTGTTATATGGGCCGAGCCAAGCGTCACTGCGACTCCTGCCAGAGCCACTATTCCCAGCAGCGCAGCGACCAAGACCAGGAATTTGCGTTTCAGGAATCTAGCGTACTCCTCCTTAAGATCCATTTCCGGCAAGGCTATGGCAGCATGAGATCTCTCCATTTAAAGCACCACATCTTGCTCTCTAGGAAGCTGCCTCTTGGTTTGGCTTGCCAGGCGATGGAGCGGTGCTGTTGCGCCATTCCCCTCCATCCGGGATCCGGGCAAAAGAGACATCCTCTGTTGCGGCATCATACTCTTTTTCGTCCACCAGGTCTCCAGTGGGATCATACAGCATTATAGCGTCACCCTCATTTCCCTGATATACGCCGCTCTCAGAGACGAATATGACCAGGAATTCTCCAGGGCCTATCACAGTCCCATTGGGAATCGAGTACTCTGTGGGCGTCGACCGGAATACCTTATCTTTAAGAGAGTATCCGCTGACATCCACGGACTCGTTTCCGGAATTGTAAAGCTCTATGAATTCATCATCCATTCCCCCAACCTGTCCGTTGTCGTTCCAATCCGTGGCTGGATTGGCCAGCATCTCATTGATCAGCACATCAGCACCAGCCAGGTTTACCAGCAGGAGCATCGATAGCAGATAGATTGAATATCTCAATTTAAAGCCTCCTAAAATATATTTTATAATTAATTATTTAAATTTGGCAAAGGCTTCCTTGGTATGCCCAACGAATATCTCGACTATGCCGTCGTTCTCACCCATTCCCAAGAGATTGTAGTCGATCTCGAATCCTTCCTTCTCCAGCATGCTCTTCCAGGATTCGGACTCATTGCCGGTGAGATCGTTTAAAGCGTGATCTCCTGCCACGACCATGAAGGGGATCAATCTCGCTTTCTTCACGCCCGATTCATTCAGGCGGGCCAGCACCTCATCGTAGCCCGGATATCCCTCCACTGTGCCCAGGAAGACGTTCTCGTGATCCTCTGCCAGTATGTTGGCCATCTGGGAGTAGGCGCTGTTTGCCGAATGCTCGGTTCCATGCCCCATATAGATCACTGCCATCTGCCCGGCATCTCTGGGGCTGGAATGAGGAGTTCTCTCCGTTCCAGTGGTATTCTGCTCAAACTGGCTGGCAAGAGCTCTGGAGACGTTGCGATAATCCACGAAATTCATGAGCAGGGGCTCGCCAAGGACCAGATTCCGAAAGCCGAACTTTCCCTCAATCCCCCTTACGCTCTCTACGATATTGGCCAGGTCGTGGAACTCCTCGCCAGGTATCACATGCAGCGACTGGACTACAACATCAGTATAACCTTCATCGTTGAGATGAGCAAGGGCGGTGAGAGGATTATCTATGGTGACATTATCCCTATCCAGCAGCTTTCTCCGGATATAGTCTGAGGTGAAAGCGATCCTTACCTCCGCCTGGGGAAATTCCTCCCGATAGACTCTCTCTATGTTCTCGTAGGCTGCCTGGGCCTCAGGATAGCTGGTGCCGAATACCACCAGAAGTATAGCCGGATCTTCCTTGGCAGGCCTGTCCATGGCCCCGTATGAAGGAACCACAAACGCCACGGCGATCAATGCCGCCAGTCCTAATGCTATCTTTCTCATATGACGCACCTATTCAAATAAAGTTTATTTAAAACAAGAGAATTGGTTATAACATAAAAGAGTTGCGCTGAATTGATCTGATATAAAATTTTTCAAATTGTGAAAAAACGTTGTTCATCGAATAGGGCTGGAAAATAGAATAGAGACCGACTACCGGCAGGAGAGCGGCCAGATGGTCTCTAAGGCTTGGACTGCAATCTCTCGATCTGAGCACGAACCGCTTTGAGCTCCTCCTCCAGATTCCTAACTACTGCCTCCAGATAGTCTCTCTCTTCCTCCGGGGTGGTCTGGCGAAAAGGCTCTGCTGGGATGTATCCATAACCCCTACCATAGCCCATGCCGAAACCGGCTGCCCGGCGACACCAGGGATTGTAATATCCTGCTGCTCTATTCCCACGAGAGCCCATCCACCAGGGCCCCGTACAATCTCCCCATGGCATATGTTTTGCACCTCAATAGTAACTTATGAGATAATATATTTAAAGATTTCTGTTTCGCAAGGTTGAAATACCGCGCCATGCATAACAGACGAGCATGTCTCCCTGTCGAGGAAGAAGAAGGGGCCGGCGCTGGATATCAGAGGTCCCTCAGGTAAGGAGCTTTTTGCCTGAGGGCTGCCCCAGAGTGGAGGCCGTATCCATAACCTTAGAGGAGCTGGAAGCGGTGCGACTGGTGGACCTCCTGGACCTGGACCAGGAGGAAGCAGCATTCTACATGGGAATATCCAGGAAAGCCTTCTGGAATGACCTGATGAACGCCAGAAGGAAGATAGCTGCGGCCCTGGTCTACGGCATGGGCCTGAGAATCGAAGGAGGCAGCTTTGCCCTGCGAGGAGAGGAGGCATCAACGACCGCGGACTCCCAGGAACACCACAAGGAGATGGCGCTGATGGAAAGGGAGATCGCCCTCCTTGGGTCGAGGCTGGAACACCTCAGCAGCAGAGTGGCCTCCCTGAAGGGCGAAGAGATGACCGATTCTGGGCCAGCGTCGAAGCCGAGATCGGTCTCGAAAGAGGCCGATCAATGAATAGCTCATCCTTTCTAAGGCAGTCATCCTGCCTTTTTCACCTCTATCACAAAGCCGTCTTCCACTCCCCGCCCTGATTCACTCGCAGAGAGGAGTATTGTTGAGCATAGCTCACGGTCTCAGTCCAGTTCTTATGGAAGGGCGTCCACTGCATTGCAGCCAGAGAGCTTACTCTGAACTCAGAGCTGCGGGGCTCCTCGCTGGGCGGATATCCTCCCCGGGGATAGACCGCTAAGGAACCCAGGTATGGATTCTTGCCCAGATGAATCACATCGGGGCGTGAATAATTCAAATAAGGATAGCTCTGGCTATGGGAAGGAACGGGCATATAGAATATCGGATCTGAGAAATAGGGTAATATCGAGCTGCGGTCGATCGGTCCCACATATCCGCCCTCCAGCCAATCGGCTGATGATGAGCCGACCAGGAGGGAAAGAGCAGCAAGCACCGTTAAAGGAAAAAGAATTCCGCCATTCATAATCATTCTCACCTCTGGCCATTAACGCGCCTATTAGATTTAATCCTATTTCTCCAAAGAATTAAATAGAAGCTCTCATAGGCTCTTTATTCTGCTGATGAGAAAGAGATCGAGAATAACCTGGTGTTGACATGAATCCATCCCCCTCAAATAAAAACAGCAATGATAGCTGTGACGGCGTTTGCAGCTCATGCGCCGAGAAAGAAAAGTGCGATGACCCAAAAGCCCAGCAAAATAAGATCAATGACCGACTGAGCAGGATCGGGTACAAGATCGCGATTGCCAGCGGAAAAGGCGGCGTGGGCAAGAGCACAGTTACTGTGAACCTGGCTGCCGCCCTAAGAAGCCTGGGCTATAAGGTGGGAATCCTTGACGGCGATATCACCGGCCCGGATATACCCAAGCTCCTGGGAATCGAAGACCAGAAGCTAGTGGCCGGCCCGTCAGGCCTTGAGCCTGCGGATGCCGGGGGCATCAAGGCCATCTCCATGGCCCTGCTCCTGAAGAGCCGGGACTCGCCCGTGGTCTGGCGGGGCCCCATGAAGATGGCGGCCTTAAAGCAGTTCATAGAAGAGGTCAACTGGGGAGAGCTGGACTTCCTTTTGGTGGACCTGCCCCCAGGAACCAGCGATGAGCCCATTAGCATTGCCCAGCTCATTCCGGGTCTTGACGGGGCGATCGTCGTCACCACCCCGCAAGAGGTAGCGCTCCTGGATTCTCGCAAAGCAGTCAACATGTTCCTGATGATGAATGTGCCCATGCTGGGCATTGTGGAGAACATGAGCGGATTGATCTGCCCCCACTGCGGCCAGAGAATTGAGGTATTCAAGACGGGTGGAGGGGAAGAGGCAGCCAGGGAGTTGGGTGTGCCATTCCTGGGAGCCATCCCCCTGGACACGGAGATTGGAAGCCTGGGAGATATGGGAAAGACCTTCGCCAACAGCAAGACAGCTGCCGCCAAGGCATTCGAGGAGATCGTAAAGTCTATTCTGGACCGTCTGGAAGCCCAGCAAGCGAAGTGACCACTCCCACCAATAAATTGGCGAGCATCTAGGCTTTCGCCACAGACTGTAGCCCCAGTCTGAGAATGTTTATAGCGGCGTTATGGTCCCTGTCCAGAGTCAGACCACAGAAAGAACATCTGTGGACTCTTTCTGATAGATCTTTTTGAACCACTTGACCGCAACCAGAGCATATTTGAGATGTGCCATTGGGATTCACTAGTTCGACACGTTTACCGGCCCATTCTGCCTTGTAAGACGTGGTAGTTATCAGTTTGTTCCAAGCAGCATCTGTAATATGCTTTGCAAGACAATGATTCTTGACCATGCCCTTGATATTCAAGTCTTCGAAGGCTATCAAGTCATAGGATTTAACCAGAGATATGGAGAGCTTTTGAACAAAATCATCCCTCTTGTTGGTAATTCTTTCATGAACCCTATGAACCACTTTTAAGGCTCTAGCCCTTTCCGGTGTTCCTTTTTCTGCATTTGATAGCTTTCTCTGAGCCTTTGCCAGAGCATTTTCTTCATGAACAAAGAATCTTGGATTATCTACCTGCTCGCCATTGGATAGGGTGATGAAGCTTTTTAAACCCACATCAACGCCTATTGATAATCCCGTCTTAGGAAGAGGTTCATCTGGTTCAACTTCAACCAGGAAGGATACAAACCATTTCCCAGTAGGCATTCTTCTGATATTAAGCCTCTGGATTTCTCCATCTACAGCTCTATGAAGCTTGATCTTGATATCTCCGATCTTGGATAACCATAGTTTGCCAGGCTTCAGGGAAAAGCCTGATTGAGTATAGGTGAAGCTATCGTACCTGCCATAGCCCTTGAACCTGGGATATCCTGGGTTTTCTCCTGCCTTGACTCTTCGGAAGAAGGCTTGATAGGCCAAATCAACTCTTTTGACGACTTCCTGTAGAACCTGAGAATGGACTTCCTTCAATTCGGGCTTTTCTTCTTTCCATCCTGGCAAAAGCTTCTTGGTATCGTAATAGGAGAGAGATTTGCTTTCTTGCTCGTAAGCGTTCATCCTGATGGCTATTACTTCGTTATAGGTCCATCTGCAAAGCTCCAAGGCGTCATCCATCTTGGTTCTCTGAGATTTTGTAGGATAGATCCTATAGCGAAGCACCTTCAGCAAATCACTTCACCTTTTGCATCTCTACATAGCGTTCTATTACATCTTTGGTCGCATCTCCACAGGTGCCAACATAATAAGACGGATTCCAGAGATGTCCATCCCAAAGCTGATCTCTTAGTTCAGGATGCTTTTCAAAGAGCTTCTTTGCCGTAATGCCTTTGAAGATCTTGGCAATGTTGGCAGGAGCAAATATAGGATGAGCCGTCACAAAGAGGTGAACGTGATCGGGCATAATCTCCTGATTGATCAATGTAATACCCTTCTGCTTTGCTATCAATTCATGCAACCAATGAAGGTCTTCGGCGATTGAGCCAATAAGAACCTTCCTTCGATACTTTGTTGACCATACGAAGTGGTAATACACATTATAGACGCATCCTCTTGCGCGTATCCAATGCCCTTGTTTATTCATACTGAACTATACATATGGTGACCATATACATATATATCTATCGGTAGGCACGGGCTGTATCCCGCCTTTGAAAAAGCGGGGATTAGCCCTGAGTTCGTCCTAAAAAAAAAAGGAGCTCGGATAGAGAGGGGGATGTGTCGGTCCATCCTCTTTTCTGGGGCAGCAACCCTTAATTTTCTTTCTGAGTCACAAGATATTTAATTGATAAAGCTAATTGTTATACTGTCAAAAAGCATAGATAATTTTCCAAGGAGGTTTCGAAAATGGACAAATTTCTGGGCATAGTAGAGGGTGGCAGATTCTCGATTTTGTTGCCCCGCCCTCAATGCTGCACCGTCAGGCTTACACGAATAATGAAGCCGGCATCCATAGCTGAGGAGTTGGTAGCATCACATGAGATAAATCTGGCTGAATACGAAGGCAAAGCCATTATGGTAACCGGTTCTCTCCCTGAGCACAAGGGATGGCTATACGAGGCCTCAGTGATAGACCAGTCCGGCCCTATATTGACCGAGGTCGTTAAAGAGCTGTTCAGATAGAGCCCGCTTATTCTGGGCTCGCAATCGATATTTCCTATCTTTTTTGGCTTGACTGCAAGGCCCATCTCCAGCGCAGATCGACCAAAATCATTAAATATTTAGTCGTATTAGCTCTTAATTAGGCCTCACGCAGGCGGTGTTGTAGCCAGACACAATCGAATAAAAGCCGGCACAATTTCAAATGCTGAAAGGATCATCCTCCCAGGACAAATGTGTCGGCCCACCCTCCTTAACTGCATCCGCCGTCTGGAAAAGAGCATATCAAGGCACGAGCGAAAATGATACGAAGGAGGGCGCATTTCTTGTCATAGGTGATTATATGCCATATGAAAAGAATAACGTAATTTTAATTTGCATGGCAGCGCTTGCCGCATGCCTGCTTCTCAGCACTGCATCTGGACAGGCGGATTTCCTGGAAGGGGGATATGTCGCCAGCGGTGATCGTTCCATGGCCGACCCAGGTATATCCGGCATGCTTCAGTGGTTGGATCGGCCAGTCAATCTGCCATGGTACAGCTCCGATTCCAGCTTTTATAAGCGAGCAGCGCCTGATACCACCTTCTCACCCTATAAGGAGTACTATACAGCCCTTGGCTCGGCCGCGGGGACTGCTGCCGGCAGCGGGATCGTAAGCAATCCAGCAAAATATGATATCGCAGAGAAATCCCCTTCAAGCGTTTACTATGGTAGCGGTGCAGGATTGCCATTCTCTCAGTACTCAGCATCGGTGCAATCGCAGACCAACGACCTATGGATCCAGGGAGAGTCCAACTGGACCCAGTATGTGATATGCCCCACGGGAACCTGGTTGCAGCTGATCGCCCACGCCCCGGCTGCGGGAACCGCAGGCTTCTATGAGATGGTGCAGACGGATACCACCAGCTCGAAGTTCAGCACATATCAATTCGGCCAGGGCTACAACAGCATGAACTTCCAGGCAAATGAGATCGGAAGGCATATGCTCTACTTCATAATAGAAAGCCAGCCAAGCAATGTTGTCATCATAGATGTTCTGGCCCAGGCATAAAGGCGGATAATAAGGATAAACAGCGCTGGATAGAGAACAATCAAGTTGATGGCAGATGAGCCTGACTGAGGCTCACCCTCACTTTTATCGACTATCTCCATCCAATCCCAGCCAGCCATCTCTAACAAGCGGATTTATATCTTGAGCGGGCATGGTTTTTTCTGATTTGGCAGGCCAGCAGGGATTGCAGATGATGATAGACATTGTATCACCGGGAACATACACCTACGGCTCCCTGGTTTTGGGCGGGGTGCTGAGGGACAGAGGGCATGATATAAAGATCACCAGAAAGCTGGAGTCCCGAGGTGAATCAGTCCTCCTCAGCCTCTTCTCCACCCTTCAGCTCCTCGACCCAAAGATCCGAGATTTTGTGGCTGAAAGAGGGAATGTTTGCGTGGGAGGTCCGGTGAGCCTCTGCCCGGAGATGGTCTTGGGTGAGCTGAATCCCAAAGCGGTGGTCAGCGGTGAGGGTGAGGATATAGTGGCCCCGCTAGTAGAGAACGGGCCGGAGGGGCTGGCAGGCGTAGCCTATCGTCATCAGGGAGAGATCATAAAGTCGCCCCCAGAGCCCGTTAGCTCCTTGGACCATATCCTTCCCCTCATTCCAGATGACCTGGGCCAGCAAAACGTCCGAGGAGCCAACGTCTACATCGAGACCCACCGAGGATGCCTGGGAAGCTGCACCTTCTGCCAGGTCCCTCGCTTCTTCGGCCGGAGCATCAGAAGCCGGAGCATCGAGAATATCGTGGATGAGGTGAAGGAGATGAAGCGCCTGGGCGTGAAACGGGTAGCCATAAGCGGGGGCACGGGATCTCTCTTCGGCTATCGCAATAAGATCAATCGAGAGGCTTTTGTGGAGATGATCCGTTCCCTCTCCCAGATCCTGGGCAAGAGGAATTTATCCGTGCCGGACATGAGGGTGGATCTGGTGGACGAGACAGTGCTGGAGGCGGTTCGCGACTATACCATCGGCTGGGTATTCTTCGGCCTGGAGAGCGGGAGCGACAGGATCCTCAGGGCGATGAGAAAAGGGGTCACAGTGGAGGATAACCTCCGGGCAGTGGAGCTTGCCAAGAGCCTGGGAGTGAAGGTAGGAGGCAGCTTCATTGTGGGCTATCCCGGCGAGACCCGGGAGGACTTTGAGGAGACGATGAGCTTCGTGGAGGAGTCGATGCTGGATGACGTATTTGTGAGCATAGCCGAGCCGATACCTGCAACCCCCCTGTCTACACAGGTCCTGAACATGCCAAAAGATGAGCTGGCACTCTACCAGGAGCATCAGGGAGAGTATCAGGCCCTCCGGCTCTCCGAGGCGGAAGCGCGCTGCTTTGAGCTGATGCTGCAAGGAGAGGGATGCAAGCCTGTTCCCAGAGCGCTGAGCCAGGATCTTTACAATGCCTATCTGGATGAGAGCCGGGGCCAGGGCAGGGACATCAAGAGGGTCATCGACCTCCTGGAAAAATACCGGGATGTACTTCTCCATTAATCTTATTATATATTAAAAGCTTTTTTCGCGTGATAAAAAAAAGAAAAATGGTGCGTAGGTCGATTGACCTACACAGCGGGCATAACCAAGGATCTCTCGCCTGCAGCGCGGAACTCGCGTGCACCGCCCTTGCCGAAGCAATCGCGGACGTTGGTAAAGTCGAAGACCAATCCGGGGTTGGCGAAGGTGACCTTGATCAATGGGTTCACGGCGAAGGCGTCCATGCGACCGGCATGTGCGGCGCTGGTGATGCCTGCGTACTCGCCCTGGTGGCCCACGTTCATGGCGTAGTTCGGGTAGTTGGCGCCCCTCAGCTCCAATGGGTTGCCCTCGTCTGACTGGTAGGAGAACACATTGGTTGGACCGCACTGATCCTGCAGGTCGTAGCCGAAGAATCCCAGTCTGCCCCAGGCTTCCTTGTGCAGGAGCATGGAGAGATACCAGCCGGCCAGGCCGATCTGGGAGTGACCAGTGGCGATGGCGGAGGTGATACCGGATGCGGCTGCCAGAACAGCTGCCCTCTGGGACCCGCCGAAGTGATCCTCAAGCAGAGTGGGGAAGGCCTCGTACTGCTCAATGCCGTACAGAGTGACCTCAGTGGCCAGCTCCTTGGCGACATCGATGGTCGCGGGTGCCTTGGCGAATCCTCCGAACTTGTCGTTGGCGTAGTCCACGCCGTAGTAGGAGAAGTCATCCAGGACATCGTTGGTGTAGGCAGCAGTGGCGTACTGGGTGAAACCGACACCGCCGGACATGTAGCTTCCCAGCCAGATCTGATCATAGAACATGGAGCCTGCGGCGACCACGTTCAGGGATACATATACTGGATCCTGGGGCTTGACCCTGGAGGTCTGGACCATATCGGACATGAAGCCGAAGGAGATACCGCCGGGGTTGTTGGGTCCGCGAGCGCGCCTTGCGGGCAGCATATCGGACATCTGCAGGACTGCAGCGTGCTTAGCAGCATAGGCCAGGTCGGCCACAGCGGCCTCACCGGCGCACATGTTGTAGGCATCGATGAAGGTCATACACAGCTGCATGGCGCTCCATCTGGATGTGGTGCCGCCGTCGCAGGTCCTGACGACGATTGTCGGGACGTGGATGGCCTGCCAGGTGGTCTTGCCGATAGCGGCCTTGAGGGCCTCAGCCTGATCCTCGGGGAACATCTTGTTGATGTCGATCTTGTACTGGTCATCTATCTCATCGGCCAGAGCATCGTCGCCGGAGAAGACACGAACGTTGCAGTCATCTACCAGGCCGGGGTGGGTCTCCACCATGTGCTCCTGAACCACAGCTGCGCCGGGCATGGCGTGGTTGAGGATCTCCAGGTAGTTGTTGATGGTCTCAGGTGTGACTTCCTTGCCCAACCTCTTCTGCAGCACCTCATGGGCCATGTCCAGGCCGACCACAATGGTCCTCCTGATATCATCCCAGAACTGCTGCATGGCTGGATTGTTAACGAAGTGCAGGTCGTCGCCCTCTACCACATACTCAGTGGAGGAGAGCTTATAGGGCACGAGCTGCCTCTGTCCAAGAGGAATGCCGCCAGCGTGGACATAGGGGTTGTAGCCGGTCATGCCGCGCTTGCCCTCGAGCTTCTTGGCGTACTCCATGAACTCCCGCTTGCGGGCATTCTGTTCAGGGCCTAGCCTCT
Source organism: Methanosaeta sp. UBA458 (assembly GCF_002496085.1). Lineage (NCBI taxonomy): Archaea > Methanobacteriati > Methanobacteriota > Methanomicrobia > Methanotrichales > Methanotrichaceae > Methanothrix > Methanosaeta sp. UBA458. The sequence goes on from NZ_DAIK01000066.1 coordinate 11,526, forward strand.
TGTACTCGACCTTCTGGCTGGCCAGATCGAAATCCTTTCCGAACTTCTTGTTCAGAGCCTTAACGAATAGCTTCTTAGTGTGCTTAACTGCCATTTAAATCACCCCTCTTACTCCGGCCTGTAGCCCCACTTGCTTCTGCGCTCCCACATGTGGTGGGTCATCTCGATGGCCTCGTCGAACTGTCTGGCGCCGACCTTTCCACCCATGGGTACACCATCGAACCTGAAGATGGTGGTTCTCTTCTTGGCCTCGGCCTCGGACATGGGCTTGCCCAGGTTTACCTTCTTGTCCAGAGGGATACCTACCTGGTCCTTGACACCGTAGACGTTTCCATCGCTGCCCAGCTCGGTCCTGGCCAGCATATCGAACTGCATGCCGTTCTCTTCCAGCCTCAGGGAGTGGCCGTGCACAGTGCAGCCCCTCATGGAACAGAGGGCGACATCGGTCATCTCGCTATCGTACTGGGCCTTGGTGTAATCCTCAATATCTCTCTCCCTGGCCTCGATGATCTGCCTGCCGGACAGGGTGCCTGGATCGCAGCCCTTGCAGTTGATTGCTCCCCAATAGGACCTGAAGTAGGGGATAGAGGGGGCGAAGTACATGGAGTCTGTCCACTGAGAGTACCTGACGCGGTCACCTGCGGCAGCACCTGCGGTGGGTGCCACGATCTGCCTTATGGGGCAGTCTGGCTCGCCCATCTCCTTGAGGGGTGGGTGAGTGCTGGAGTAATCTGCGCCGGGGGCTCTATGGCCCATGACGGCTACGACATCCGCCTCAGGGATATCTCTTAGCTTCTCGACATTGCCGGACATGTGCTTTCTTCTGTTGATGCCAACAGAGGTGCTTCCGGGATAAAATTGTGGTGTGTATGCCATAATTATCTCTCCTCATCTTCCATAGTCACTTTAACTTCAGACAGAATGGCCAGCTTTTCCTTCCTGGCCTTGGGATCGATCAGCCCCAGGAGTCTCTTGTCCTCCACATCGCCATATTTGGCATAGTCCGAAAGAGTGGGACTGTTGCGGAAGAACCTGCCGCGTTTGATCTGAAAGGAAAAGGGAAGCGCTCGCTCACACGCTGCCTCGAGGCCGGGCATGTATTTTTCGCTCTCCAGCTCCAGCCTCACCCTTCCAACCTTCACGCCTAACTCGAAAACCTGTCCAGCTACCTCTATCAGCAGATCTTTATGCTCATCGATGGGGGTGCCTTTGCCTGGACCGTAGGGAATTGTCCGGGGCAGGTTGGGACCATGGATCATTATCCTGGTTATCCCCCCATTCTCATAGATCGCGTTCAGCAGCTTCTGAGCCGTAGCAGGCATGAGATATCTCTGTGGTGTTATCTCGACCTGTATCGATTCCGTGCCTGATGGAGTGACCATTATTCCGCCTTATACAGCCTCCGCAACCGATACGATCGGCTCACGGAATTCTTTGATCTCTCCGTATATGGCGCCTACCAGTCCGGATGTCATCTCAGGAGTGAACATCTGGGTGCCGGCATCTAGCGCTACTGCTGCAGCCACGCAGGGTATGGCAAATCCTCTGGAGTGCCTGGTTACCACGTGGTTGCCGTTGAACACACCGGGGCCGCCGCCGCCATAGATGGAGTGGCTGAAGAACGAGAAGCCGACGGCAGTTCCCATTACCCTGCCGAAGTCGCATCCGGGCAAGGCGGTCTCCTTCTCGATGATATCGTTGAAGTAAAGCAGTGTTGAGGACACAGCCTGGGCGCCTCTGAGGGAGCCGCAGTTGACCATGGTGGCTGCCAGAACGCCTGCTGCGGCGTAGGCATTCCACTTGGATACATCGTTGGCCTCATACATGACATAGCCAGAGGGCAGCTTCTTGCCGGCCTTGATGACCTTGTCCTCAATGGCCTTTCCAACAATGCTCTGCACTACAGTGCCGATGGTTCCAGTCTTGCCGTTCGCCTTGACGGTCTCATAGACCATGTTGTTGGCGTTCAGGCCCTGGTATGCCATGCCCAGGAGCTGATGGCGCTCGAATATGCCCATGGCATTGCCCATCTCCATCTCACCGATCTGCTCGTAGATGGATGCAAGAGCGGCTGCGTTCATGGCGTTCCTCTTGGTGATCATTGCCAGGTGGTTGGCCATGACGTTCCTGAGTGCGAATCCCAGACCCTCATCGTTCTGGGGGATATTCAGAACAGAAGCTACATTTCCACCGTTCATGCCCACTGTCTGCGGGTACTCGCCCCAGACGGAGGCGTGGACCATTGGAGCCTCGACGATGCCTACCTTGAACTGCTGGATCAGAGCCTCAACCGTGGCCGATGCGGCGCCGGTCAGTCCCACGACGAACTCAGAGGCAGCGTTGACCCTGGCGGTGGGGACCTGGACGAGCAGCTGCTTGCCGCCGCCGAGGATCTGCACATTAGTATCGTCGCCGGGGGCAACCTGGAGCAGAGTTTTGATCTTCTCAGCCAGGGCACCTGCATTGGCAACAACATCGTAATTGAGCTCCCGTCCCTTGATCTGCCTGCGGCCTCCGGCTACCTTTCCAGTCTTCAAGGCACCTTCGACGCCGGCCAGATTGACGGCTACAGTTCGCTTTGTGAGAGAAATAAGTCTCTGCATGGCCGCGTTCTTGAGAGGGCTGACGGCGCTCAGGTCGACGTCGCTCTTCAAAAGAACTCCGCGGTCGCTATATAGGTCTATCTTATCAGACACGTTCTTTATCCTCCTTTACCTTTTTAGCAGCAAGACCGAAACGAAGGATGACACTGGAGCGATGGCATGACAGCCAAGTCTAAAAGGTATCATGCCCAGCATCCTCACAGTTCGTTACAATCTCCCGCCTCTTTCCTCATTGCATCATTGATACTTAAAGGTTTTGCGTGGTATTATTATTACTTATTATATTATATGAATCTGTGGACTTTGAGTAGATATAAACGAAAATTTTTTTAAATTAATTTTTATTAAAACATATCTCTTTAATTGTGCAATTCTATGCTTCTTGACATGTGGCCCCTCCACGGCATTCAGAGGAAACCTTTCCTCTTTTCTTGTATCGCGATTGCTGGTAGTGGTGATCCGATGAAGGAATATTATTTCAGCTATCGATAAATAGATATATGCTTTTAAAATAATTGATCTAAGTTCAATTTCACATAGGTATTCGAATTGATCTTCATGAGAGAGGATAACGCCGGTCAAAAGCGATTTTATTGAGGTATATCGAAATAATAAAAGTTAAAATTTGTAGAATAATCATGTCAGTTGGATCAAAAAACTTCATTATTAAATAATATACAGAATACCAGACTACGAAAATCTCAGATTCAGAATGATAGGAATAATAGCCCACCTGGTGAGAACGATTGACCGATCGGAGCGATTTTTTTACAGAAAAATTTAAATCGATGCCATGTTTTGCCTTTGAGGAATGCATCTCATAATAGCGGAGAAGCACGATGCTGCAAAAAGGATTGCCCAAATCCTATCGGGCAATAAGCCCCGACCTTACCGGATAGGTGGGGTTGAGGCCTTCAAGTTCGATGATAAGGTGGTGATGGGCCTATCCGGCCACATCGTGGGAGTGGACTATCCTCCTGGATACAACAACTGGCAGAAGGTGGATTGCAAAGAACTGATCAGGGCGGAGATAGTCGTCCGTCCCATCAATGACAAGATCGTCAATGCCCTGCGCTCCCTGGGAAAGGAAGCCGATCGCATCACTGTGGCCACGGACTACGATCGGGAGGGAGAGCTCATCGGAGTGGAAGCCCTGAAGATCGCAAAGGAGGCAAACCCTCGCCTTAGGGAGGACCGGGTCCGCTACAGCGCCATCGTCAAGGATGAGATCCTCAAGGCCTTCAAGAACGCCGGCAAGGTGGACTACGACCTGGCAGCCTCTGGAGAGGCCAGACAGATCATAGACCTGGTCTGGGGAGCAGCCTTAACCCGATATATATCTCTCACCTCCGGCCGTCTGGGCAAAGAGTTTCTCTCCGTGGGGAGGGTCCAATCACCCACCCTGGCCCTGATCGTCGATCGAGAGAAGGAGATCCAGTCCTTTGTCCCCAAGCCATACTGGGAGATATATGCTGACCTGGAACGTGATCTGCGCGTCCAGCATGCCCGGGGCCGCATCTGGGAGAAGGATGAGGTTGATTCTATCGTGGCCCGTCTGGGCCCGGTGGGCATCATCCGCTCCATCCAGACAAAGCCGCGCGTCGAGAAGCCCCCAGCACCCTTTGACACCACCAGCTTCATCTCCGCAGCCAGTGGAATCGGCTTTTCAGCGGCCAACGCCATGCGGATAGCCGAATGGCTCTACGTCAACGGATTCATATCCTACCCCAGGACGGACAATACCGTCTATCCCCCATCCATCGACCTGGTCGCCCTCACCCGTCTGTTCCTCAAGGGCGAATTCTCCAAAGAAGCGGAAAAGCTCCTCGGAGGAAAGATGGTGCCCACCCGGGGCAAGAGGTCGACCACAGATCATCCTCCTATCTACCCCACCGCTCCTGTCAATAAGAGCGAGCTGAAGGAGGAGCAGTGGAAGATATATGAGCTGGTGGTGCGCCGCTTCTTCGCCACCTTAGCCGAATCCTGTGTCTGGGATGCCACCAGCCTCAAGGTGGACATCGGCCCCGAGCCCTTCAGGGCAAACGGAGCGCGGCTGGTGGAACCGGGATGGAGGTACTACTATCCCTACAGCAAAGCAGAAGAGCGCATCCTGCCCGCCCTGAAAGAGGGCGAACGCCTCCGGGTCTTGGGCCACAGCGTCGAGGCCAAAGAGACCCAGCCACCGGCCAGATACGGCCAGGGAAAGCTGATCAAGCTGATGGACGAGCTGGGCCTGGGGACCAAGTCCACCCGCCATGATATCATCAGCAAGCTCTATGCCCGCGCTTATGTGCAGGGCAATCCCATGCGGCCCACAAACACCGCTTATGCCGTGGTGGACACCCTGCAGAAGTACGCTCCCACCATCACCAAACCGGAGATGACCCAGACCCTGGAGAAGGACATGACCCAGATCTCCGAGCAGAAGATCAAGGAGGATGAGGTGATAGAGGAGTCAAGGGTCATGCTCACCAGTGTCTTCGACGAGCTGAGCTGCAACCAAGAGGACATAGGCCAGTCGCTCAAGGACGGCCTGAGGACAGACAAGATCGTGGGGACCTGCGAGAAGTGCAATTCCGAGCTGATAATCAGGCGCGGCCACCGGGGATCGCGCTTTATCGGCTGCTCCGGCTATCCGGAATGCAGATTCACCCTCCCGCTCCCCAGGTCGGGGGCAGTAGTGGTAACGGATAAGGTCTGCGAGAAGCACGGCATGTTTCATATCCGCATCATAAACAAGGGCAAGAGGCCCTGGGATCTGGGCTGCCCCCACTGCAACTTCTTGGACTGGCAGGCGAAGAAGGCTCTGGAGTTGGCGGAGGGCAAGGAGAGCGGGGAAGGAAAAGGGGCAAAAGCGCGGCCGGCAAAGAAGACGGTCAGGGGATCAGGGGCCAAAGCTGCCAAGAAGGCCAGCGGGCCATCCAATGCTGATGGCGATGGGCTCGCCAGATTGCCGGGAATTGGCCCCAAGACCCTGGAAAAGCTGGCATCGGCAGGGATCAAGACATCTGGAGAGCTGGCAGGTGCCAATGCCAGGAGCCTCGCCGCCAAGACCGGCCTGTCCGAGAAGAAGATCGCCGCCTGGAAGAGCGCAGCCAAAGCCCTGAGCTGAGACGCGCTATATCCCTCATCACCAATTTTTTCGGCTTTTCAAAGATATGAAATTCAGGAAAGGCCAAGATGGCTATAGTTGCCAGCATGGGCCTGGCCGGATTTGAACCGGCGGCCACTCGGTTATGAGCCGAGCGCTCTAACCGGACTAAGCTACAGGCCCAGAGGAATGCGCCGCCAACAGGGCTCGAACCTGTGACATTCTGGTTGCTGCTCATTCAATTAACAGCCAGACACTCTACCATCTGAGTTATGGCGGCTCGACCACCACCCTGGATGCACAATGATTTAAGCCTTTTGATTAGAGAGGATATCCTATGCGCGTCCTGAAGAAAGATCTGCGTGGCGAGGAGGGCGAGATCGCCCTTCTTCCCGAGTCCCTGGATGACCTGTGGCACCTGCGCCACTTAGTGGAGAGGGGAGACCTGGTATTCGCCCTGAGCCAGAGAAAGGTTCCAGCGATTGCTGACAAGGCCAGGCCGGAGAAGATGGAGAGAAAGACGGTACGCCTGGGCGTCAAGATAGAAGATGTAGAGTTTCACATGTACTCCAACTGGCTGCGGCTGCATGGACGCATAGTATCGGGCATGGATGTGGGATCGTACCACACCCTTAATATCGAGGTGGGAACGGACCTGTCCATACTCAAATATCACTGGAGGCCAGACCTCCTGGCGCGCATAGATGATGCGGTGAAAGAATCGCAACGGCCCAAGGTGGTGCTGGCCCTGGTGGAGGAGGGAGAGGCCACCATAGGCCTTCTCCGCCAGTTCGGGGTGCAGATGGCAGCAGAGATTCGCATGAGCAGCGGCAAAGGGAGCGGCGAGGACACCCGGGCCTCGTTTATGAGAGGGGTGGCCGAGGCCATAGATAACGCCGCCGGAGGGGGAGCAGACGTGATCCTCGCTGGCCCGGGATTTGCCAAGGACGACCTGAAGAAGGTGATAGACTCCTCTTACCCCGACCTGGCGGGGAGGATCGCCATGGACGATGCCTCCTCAATTGGCAGATCGGGCTTCCAGGAGGTGCTCCGCCGGGGAGCGGTGAAAAGCGTCCTTGAGTCCAGCCGCATAGCCAGGGAGGCAAAGCTGATCGAGGAGCTATTCAGGGAGATCGCTACGGGCGGCAAAGCGGCCTACGGCATCGCCGAGGTGCAGAAGGCGATGAATTACGGAGCCATAGAGAGCCTGCTGGTCTTGGACGAATTCGCCCGCCGGGGTGATGTGGACGATATCATGCGACAGGTAGGCAATTCCCGCGGCAAGGTGATCGTATTCAGCTCTGAGTTTGAGCCCGGGGATAGGCTGGCCTCTTTGGGCGGAGTGGCGGCATTGCTCAGGTTCAAGATAGCATGATCAAAGGGGGATGAAATGACCAGATGCTGCAAGTGTCCTATGCCTGCCGTAATCTATCAGAAGTACTCAGGAATGCATCTATGCCAATCTCACTTTGATGATGATGTCCACCGAAAGGTAAGGGAGACAATTCGCCAGACCGGGCTCTTTGCCCACGGCCTGAGACTGGCTCTGGCCATGGATGGAGGAAAGGGCAGCGCAGTTATGGCCAATATCATAAAGGAGCTGTTCGCGAGGCGAAGGGATATCGACCTCGCCCTCCTGATCCTCGATGACCACGGCCCTGGCGCGAAGTCGGCCTGGATCGCCTCCCAGCAGCTAGGGCTGCGCGTGTCCATCAAAGCTCTGCCTGTATCGCTCCTGAATGAGAGGGTGGCGAGCGATCCAGCCCCAGATCCAATCAGCTTTGCTCAAAAGATGAGGATGATGACCGGACTCGCGAGGGAGATGGGAGCGAACGCTATTGCCACCGGCCATGACCTGGACGATATGGCCACGGAGGTATTCATAAGCTATCTGGAGGGGAATATCTGTGGGCTGCAATATGGACGGCAGGAGACGAGGCAGGAGGGATATGAGCAGGGAATGATCCCCACCATCCAGCCATTGCGGCGAATACCCGGCAAGGAGGTCCGGCTCTATGCCCTCCAGCATGGTCTGTGCTTTGCCGAGATGAGATTAGAGGACGAGCTGCATAAAGAGGCAAGGCAAGAGCTCTGCCGCTTTGACTCCCGCCATCCGGGAACGAAGTATTCCCTGTTGCGCAGCCTGGAGAAGCTGGATAAAGAGAGATCGGATCGATCTGGATCCCAGAGGAGCAAAGCCTTTAAGTGATGATGAAAAACAACCGAGAGGTGTGCCTCGGTAGCTCAGCTGGTCCAGAGCGATTGACTTGTAATCAATAGGTCGCGTGTTCGAATCACGCTCGGGGCTTTTCTTTAAAAAATTTAAAGTCGAGCAAATAAGGATTTAATCCTAAAATAATTAAGAAGACAAGAAAAACAATCAAGTCTGATTTCCCCTCCCCATCCGAGGGGCTCTATCCTTCCCCTGGATAAAATAGATAGGCTTGGCTCAAATTTTGCGAGCCGCCTTTCAATCCAGGGATATCGATATTGGGCAGAAATATCCACTTATGCCTTCTTCGTCCTTCTCACATCCAGTCTGGTCTTGCACCTGGGACAGGCCTTAGGTCGGCTCACCCGCGTCTCCCATGCGTAATGGCATTTAGGGCATTTCATTTGTTTCATATTAATACAGTTGTAATATGAGTATTAATAACTTTCGATAGTATATGATTATCCCTATTATGGCCGCAAGCGCAAAGCCTATAATTGAATAGAGAGGGAAAAGATAGAATTTCATGCACGAGATTTTGGAGATCCTTTACGAAAACGCCAAGGCAACACCTTCCGAGATCGCAGCGCTGCTGGGCAAATCCGAGGAGGAGGTGGCCCGGGAGATCAAAGAGATGGAGGATGCAGGCATAATAAGGAAATACATCACTCTGATCAACTGGGAGAAGCTCGACCAGAGCGTCGTCTTCGCCGTCCTGGAGCTGAAGGTAGCTCTGCAGAGAAAGACGGGCTACGATGCAGTGGCAGAGAGGATCGCCAGGTTCTCGGAGGTGGAGTCAGTGCGGCTGATCTCCGGAGGCCACGACCTGTCCGTTACCGTGCGGGGCAAATCCATGAAGGATATCGCCTATTTTGTGGCGGAGAAGATCGCCCCCCTGGATGGTGTCCAGTCCACCTGCACCCATTTCATACTCAAGAGCTATAAGGAGCATGGGGCTATCCTCACTGAGCAGCCCAAGCCCGAGAGATTGGTGATAACTCCATGAAGCAGCAGACAAAAAAGCAGCGCCTCAAGAATGTCCTCCCCTGGAATGCAAAAGATCACATCAATCAGTCGGTAAGGGATATGCCTCCCTCCGGGATACGCAAGTTCTTCGACCTGGT
>NZ_DAIK01000066.1:20638-21082 GCF_002496085.1 Methanosaeta sp. UBA458
TCCAATAAAGGCATGCCCGAGTTGAGGGAGGCCATCTGTCAGGAGGTCAGCAGGGATATGGGGATCGACTTCGACTGCAATGAGGAGATCCTCATCACCACTGGAGTGAGCGAGGCGGTGGACCTGGCCTTCCGGGCGACTCTGAACCCCGGCGAGGAAGCGGTGGTGCCCGAGCCCTGTTATGTGGCTTACACCCCGGACATCATCCTGGCCGGTGGAGTGCCAAAGACGGTCCCCACCCGGCTGGAGAATGAGTTTCGAGTCCAGGCGGAGGATGTCGCCAGAAGAGTGACCGAGAAGACCCGCAGCCTTCTCTTGAGCTATCCCAACAACCCCACCGGTGCTATAATGACCCGCTCGGACCTGGAGGATCTGGCTGATGTGGTGGTGGAAAACGACCTGATAGTGATATCCGATGAGGTCTATGCAGAATTAACCTATTCC
>NZ_DAIK01000049.1:0-3605 GCF_002496085.1 Methanosaeta sp. UBA458
CCTCTCAAATGAAGAGCATTGCAGCCCAGGAGAATGCAGCATGAACCTATAGAAAAGCCCTGACCTCATCCTTCCGCTGTTCCCGTCCTTTAGGGAGGATTGGCCTTGCGCAGTTTGATTTTGGATACGCCCTGGTGCACGAAACAATTATCCGCATTATCCAAAGCCACAGGCCTGGCAGTCTCTTTGCAATTTCCCTCGAAACAGCTATATCATAACACGGCATATTGGATGGACATGGCAAACGACAATACCATCAAGAACCTGATCATTCTGGCCCTGGCAATCATAATCGTCATCGCCATCTGGAGAGCCATCTGGTACCTGGCAGGAGTGGCGGTATTCATCCTCCTGGTCTACTTCGTCTACCAGCTTCTCAAGGGCAAGCTGTGATTGCTGCGCTGCCACCAGCAAAATGCCACAGGAGACTGTAGAAGATGCGATCATGCCACCCAACCTGGCGGCAAAAGATACGACCGGTCCATAATGTCATTTGGGCTGTAATTGCCCTACCATCTCGGCCCTGATAAAGCCCTCTTGCCAAGACTTGTCAGCCCTGCGGCAGTTATGCCGTTAGGGAGGCTGGAGCCCTCCATATCTGCTTCGCTCAGAGTCTTGACAAACCCTTGCATCTCCAGTCCTCCCAGTCGCGCGCCGAGCTCCTCTGGATCGATATTTGCCATGGAGAGGATCCTATCTGCTTTGGGATAGGGTACCTTGAGGCTGGCAATCGCCTTTATGATATCGAAGTCTGTTGTGTCCATCGTTTGTCACCGAGGATGATCAGAGAGCTGCAAAGTTATAGTTATTGTTCTTCTCAGGGCAGGAAATAGATTTAACTCTTGCAGGCGAAAATAACACTCGAATGAAGCCAATAGATCGGGTTACAGAGACCGCAGGAAAGATCAGCAGCATGGAGATTAGAGGGGCAGGGAGAATTGCCACTGCCGCAGCTGCCTCTTTGAAGGAATATGCTCTGGCTGTCCAGGTGGAGAGCTTCGAGGACTTCAACCAGAAGACCGCGGTTGCCGCAGACCTGCTCCTCAAGACCAGGCCCACGGCAGTCTCCCTCTCCAATGCCATAAGAATGGTGATGAAGTATAAGGCAGATGACATCGATGGCGCCCGCCAGGCGATAGCCGCTAATTCCGATCGCTTCATCGAGAACTCCCAGAAGGCAGTGGAGAAGATCGGCCAGATCGGCAGCAAGAGGATTAGAGACGGGGATACTGTCCTCACCCACTGCAACTCAAATGCCGCCATCTCCGTGATCAGTGCTGCTCATAAATCCGGAAAGAATATCAAGGTGATAGCCACCGAATCCCGCCCCAGGTTCCAGGGCATCACCACCATCGGTATGCTCGATCAGATGGGCATAGAGACGGAGCTGATCGTGGACTCGGCGGTGCGGAGCGTTATGAACGATGTGGACCTGGTGGTGGTGGGAGCGGATGTGATAACCGCCAACGGCACCCTGGTAAACAAGATCGGCACCGCCCAGATCGCCCTGTGCGCCCGCGAGGCCAGGACCAGCTTCATGGTGGCTGCCGAGACCTATAAGTTCAGCCCGGAGACGATTTTAGGGGAGCTGGTCACCATCGAGGAGCGTGAGGCCACAGAAGTACTGGCCGACATCTCCAAATACAAACACGTCAGGGTGCACAATCCCGCCTTCGATGTCACCCCCCATCAGTACATCGACCTGATCTGCACTGAGGCAGGGGCCATATCGCCGGAGATGAGCTACTTGATCATCCGGGAACGGCTGGGCTGGGAGATGAAAGAGGAGAGCGGCTGAGTGAGATGAAGATGAATTGAAGGTCATGATCGATGATCAATAAAAGGTGATGGAGACCAGATCATCTCCTGCCCCCAACCAAATCCTCGCATTATTGTTTCACAGCATTATCTCATAGCTATCCTTATGCGGATTTATGAGCAGCTTTTCTGCAATCTCCCGGGCAGTGATCTCCGCCTCAGGCCGGAGGAGCCTGAAGTACAGCTTCCAGACGGTCGCCTTCTTCACATCCACCACATTCTGGTAGCCTAACCTCTTTCTGAGCCTGTCCCTTATGGCAATTGCCTCGCCATCCTCGATATGCAGGGCAACCTTAACCGGCACATAGCCCTCCTCGAACTCCAGCCGGTCAATCAGGATCTTATGGCTCTCTTTGTTCTCATTGACCAGCTCCCGGGCAAAAGCCCTGGCCAGTTCCTCAGGATCCCCGGAATCGACCTGGATGGAAATGAGCCGCTCCTTTTTCACATCCTCTAAAACCTTTCCATAGCTCAGTCGCCGGACAAGGGTGTTCTTCACCGTGGCCGCTTCTGCATCCGGTATCTTCAGCCAGACGCGCAGATTGATCAACATGACTCCACCTCTATGTAGCGCTTCATCGACTCAAAGATCCGCCTTCCAGGACCCGGCTCATTGGGCCTGTGCTTTCTCGGATCGAAGGAGGGAAGCTGCCAGGCAAAGAACGCCCTCTCCGGATGGGGCATCATTCCCAGGACGTTTCCTTCTGGATTGCAGATGGCAGCAATGCTCTCTGTGCTGCCGTTAACATTCACAGGGAACTCGTCTATCACCCGGCCGTTGCGGTCGCTGTAGCGGAAGACCACCTGCTCCTGATCATTGAGCTTCTTGATCAGGCCAGGCGATGCAGTTACCAGGTTTCCTTCTCCATGGGCTATCGGTATCTTCAGGAGAGCGCCCATCTCAATCTGGTACGAGCCGCTGCACCTTCTGGATGAGGCATCGTGCCGCAGGTACACCCAGTCGCAATAGTAGCCCCGGCGGACGATCTCTCCTTTGGAGACCATCACATTCTGGGCCAGAGCCATCTGTACCTTTCCCGTGCCAGGGACCAGACCAGGCAACAGGCCGGCCTCGATCAGGATCTGAAAGCCATTGCAGATTCCCAGAATCGGCTTACCTAATGCCGCCTCCTCTTTCAGAGCCTTCAAGACCGGCTCCTTGGAGGCGACGGCTCCCGCCCTAACCCTATCTTGATAGGAGAATCCTCCCGGAATGATGAATCCATCAAAGCCGGACAGCTCCTCCTCTGGCCGGTTCCAGCGGAAGATCTCGCCCTCCATGCCCACCTCTTTGACCGCCACCAGGGTTTCGAACTCACAGTTCGTCCCGGGGAACTGCATCACTGCGATCTTCATCTCATCGCCTCCGCGAGGCCACGGGTCCATGCATTCCTCGCCAGATCCAGGTCCAGGTCGGCCACCGTCTCCCCCTTTCTGGTTATCCTGATCCTTCTTTTCGCCGTCACTCTGCCGATCTTTGCCGGCAGGAGGTCGTAGCTTTTCAGTAGCTCCTCCAGCCTCTTCTCCTTTCCTGCTTTCGCTTCCAGAAGGAATCCCGAAGACTCTGAGAAAAGCAGTTTATCGGTTCTCAGATCCAAGTCGCCGCACACCACCCCATCCAGGTCCAGCTCCAGGCCGAACTTAGCTGGCCGGGTTACGGCCATCTCCATTGCCGTCGCCGCCAGCCCGCCGTTGGATATGTCATGGGCTGCAGCAATCAAGCCCTCATCAATGGCATCGATGACGGCATAGATCATGCTCCTCTCCAGGTCAAATCGAACCCGAGG
>NZ_DAIK01000049.1:3616-4455 GCF_002496085.1 Methanosaeta sp. UBA458
GCCGCCTTCAGATCCATAGTGATCGCTTTGTCGAAATCCCTTATGATTCCCACACAGGCGATCACGGGCGAGGGGTCCACAGAACCCTGGGGAGACTCATTGTAGAAGCTCACATTTCCTGAGACTATGGGTACGGGAATTCTCTCATCCTTATAATCCTTCAGCCAGAGGTTCTTGCAGGACTCGGCCAATCCCTTCACCCCTTCCCTAAACTCCCAGAAGGCCTCGGGCTTCTCCGGATTGCCGTAGTTCAGGCAGTCGGTGAGAGTGGCTGGCGTCGCGCCTATGGCAGCCACATTTCTCATCGCCTCAGCCACTGAGGTCGCTCCCCCCCAATAGGGGCTGATCCGGCCGTAAAAGGGATTGGAGTCCACGGCCAGTGCCACGCCGAACTTCTCCCCCCGCACGGGGGCGATGAGCCCTGCATCCGCCTCGCCCGGCCTGATCACCGCATTGCCCATGACCTCGGTATCGTAGTATCGGTAGATATGCTCCCGGGAGGCGATGTTCGGCGAATTCAGGATCCTGAGCAGAACCTCATTGTAGTCCTCAGGCTCTCGGGATTCGGGCTCAGATTCGCTATAGACCCTCTCGGATTCAGCCCTTTGGTAGCGGATGCCCGCTGTGAGGTGCTGGATGGGCACATCGCATACCGTCTCTCCCTTATGCCGGACGACAAACCTGTCGCCGGTATTGATCTTGCCCACAACGCTCGCCCTTGCTCCCTCGTAGACGTTGGGCAGATCCCAGTCCTCATTGTAGATATTCAGGATCTTCTCTCTCAGCTCTTCAGGGGCGATGATCAAGAAACGCTCCTGGGTCTCGGCTATGCTCAGCAC
>NZ_DAIK01000166.1:0-13481 GCF_002496085.1 Methanosaeta sp. UBA458
GATTAGTTTTTCGAAACCCTCTCATGATAATTGTTCCCACGATCAATCCTACAAGTAACACCATGAGGCCAGCAACTACATGTGGAATGTACAGAACAATTCGATTGACCAGTTCAGAGAGCATCTTTATATTCAAGACATCCACGGCTGCAACTATTGATATAAGGTATACAAACCATCTCGCAATTAGGTCTAAAAGTCTTGAAGTAGTCATTTCAGATCTTCGAATGGCCTCCCCTAAAAATGTTTTATCCAATATATCGTCCAAACCCACGCTGTCCAGCAGTTTAACCACGATTTTGCCGAGTATACGTCCTCCAATCCATCCAATGATTAGTATCGCGATTGCAGCAATTATTATGGGACCATAACTAATTGCATATCCCACGTCATCTCTGAGTACGGATTGTAGCATTTCCACTGTTCCTTCATTCATGTTCTCACCTGATTTATCTTCGTGCAGAAAGATGTCAACACAGATAATACTGAGTTATCCGTGTATTTCAATATTTCGGTTTTTACAAAACATTGTAGAGTCCTAAAAGCTTGGCATTTATATACTCATGCACTTGGAAAGGATGAAATGGATTGGCCAATGCCGATGATATGATATAATCGATTGTGCCAGAGAGCTTGAAACAGCAGCGGATGCCATTTATCCTGCATCCTTGCAGTCTATTCCTTTCTGCTCTGAGGATAGCAGCATCCTCAAGCATGGCCGCAATAACCTTTTTCCCCCAGCAGCGCCAATGCAACAAATATGTCCCCCAGCCTCGCCATCTACCGCGGCCTGAAGCGTGCCGGGATAGACTTCGCCGCCTCCGTCCCCTGCGTCAACCTGCAAGAGCTCCTGACACTGCTGGACGAAGACCCGGATATCATCCACCTCCCCGCCACCCGTGAGGAGGAGGGGGTGGGCCTTTGCGCCGGTGCCTGGATGGGAGGACGAAGGCCGGCTCTGCTCATGCAGAACTCAGGATTGGGAAACTGCATCAATGCCCTGGCCTCGCTCGATATGCTCTACGGCATTCCTCTGCTCATAATCATCAGCCACCGCGGCGGCAAGGGCGAGCCGATAGTTGGCCAGGTGCCCATGGGCAGGCTAACCGTCCCCTTGCTGGATACCCTGGACATCCCCTATCAAGCCCCGGCAAGCGGAGAGGGTGAGGAGGCAGTAGTGGCATCCTGGGAAGAGGCCCAGGAAAAGCGTCATCCAGCAGCCGTTCTCCTGGACCTGGACTACTGGAGGCGAGCATGAAGCGTATAGAGGCCATCGCTTTAGCAGCCGAATCCGCCCAGGGGCAAAATGCCCTATTGATCTCGAATATCGGCTTTCCCAGCCGGGAGCTGTACTCCATCTGCGACCGGCAGGAGAACTTCTATATGCTCGGCTCCATGGGCATGGCCTCTTCCATCGGCCTGGGCCTGGCCCTGGCAAAGCCCAAGAGAAGGGTGATGGTCCTTGACGGCGACGGCTCAGTTCTCATGAACCTGGGGACCCTGGCCACCATTGCCCTTCACGGCCCGAAAAACCTTCTGCTGGTGATCCTGGACAACTGCTGCTACGGCTCCACAGGCTCGCAGCCCACCTGCACCTGCTACTGCACCGACCTTGCCGCCGTCGCCCGGGGGGCAGGGATCAGAGAGGTGGAGAACGTCGATGACATCGAGGGTCTGGCCCAGGTCCTCGAGGGACAGGGCGTGGTGGTGGCGAAGGTGGAGGCGGGCAATGCCATCGTCCCCATAATTGACCTTGGCCCAGAGCAGATAATCGAAAGGTTCACCCGATCCGCTCTATCGGCGGAGCCATCCTGAACGATCCTTCCAGAATCCTTCTTTTCAGCTCCCCGGATAGCTTCACAGCTCTGAGCCTGTCCGACTGGCGCAGGACCACCGGCACAGAGCGGACGCTTCCCGAAGAGGTCTTCATCCGCAACGCACCCAGGCGGCAGCGGAAGGCGCCGTTCGGACATTCGGTCACGCACAGGCCGCAATGAAAGCAGAGCGACCCATCCCGGATGGCCACCCGCGCCTCCTGATCGTAGCGGACGGCCCTCATGGGGCAGGCCCTCTCCACCAGACATTTTTTGCATCCCCTGCACCGCTGCGGATCAAACTCCACCTCTAGGTCCACGTCCTCCCAGACATCCCCATAATTGGCCTGGCCTATCACCGTCCGGGTGTTGATGTCATTTACCGGCAGGGCGATCTCCCGATCTCTGCGAGCGATCTCTTCTAGTATTGTGGGGCTGGTCACGGGGATGGGCACAGCCAACGAGCATATGCACTCCGGCCCCAGGCCGGTGACAAATCCGCCCATGTACTCCGCGGTCATATGATGCATATCAGCAAAACCGGATAGATTTGGTTTGTCGCGGCTGCTGCGGGTTCCTGTGCCAAGGACGTAGCCTTCTGCCCCATTGAGAAGAATGCGCGTCCCAATGCCAATCGTCTCCAGCAGGGGATCGCATTTCAGGGGATTGATCTGGCCGCAGCCGGAGAATGTGGCCCCCTGACAGTGAGGCTCAAAGCCCCGGGCATGAAAGATGGTCCTGACCGGCTGGTCGCCTGGATTGACAAAAGCGGAGTAGTTCTTGAAGGCATGGCGGGAGCCGAACATCCGAGCATGGGGCATATCCTCCAACCCCACCTCCGCCTGCAGCAATCCTCCCTCGTCCGTCTGGACCTCCACCTGAATCGTCTTTCCCTCCACCAGATCCCGAAATAGATGGCCTCCGCCGTAATCCGGCCGGTCGCGGCTGCAGGCAGTCCCGAATACGATCAGATCCAGTAGCCCCAGGTTCTCATTAGGACAGGGACCCACCTGGGCTGATATGCCGTTCAGCCAAACGTTTCTCGCCCTCTGGAAGGATCCCGGCTCGGCTACCGGAAAGGAGAGAATGGCATATGTCCCGCTCATCACCGCCCGGGTAGCGGTGGTTACCACGTCCACCTCTTCGAGGCTTGACCTATCCTCATCCTCCACCAGACGGGATACCTCTTCTGCGGTGAGGACAACCGCCTCGCTCCGCTCTATCCTCTCCAGTATTTCGGAGAATTCTTTTCCGACCACTATGCTTGCCATTCTTCACCTGCGCGACCTGCTCTGCCGCTCTCCTTGTCTGGCCTGCTCGCTTGGGATGCTCGAACGGAGTTCCTTGCATACCATACTATTTCATCATCCGCATTTCCCTTTCAATCTGCCGATTGTCCCCTCATTCTTTGGCCATTTTGTAGTATATGTCCACTCAGTTGTCCAGATGGGGAAATTGCTGTAGCATGACCGGAAAATGCTTTATACCGATCTTTCCCCAGATGACCATAAGTCGGTATAATCAAGGTACAGTTAGGTAGGCATAGGTAGACATAGACGGTTTAGGCAGGTTAGATAGGTATAGGTGATCGCATTGAGGAAATTCGTGTTGATAGCCACCCTGGCAGCAGTGGTGGTACTAACCTTGGGCTGCATATCCCCTCCTGAGAAGACCGAAAGCACTAATCTCACAGAGAATTCCGCAGGAATTACCACCCTGCGCATAGGCTACCAGCCCAGCACCCATCAGATTGCCGAGATGGTTGCCTCTGAGATGGGCTGGTGGGCGGAGGACCTTTCGCCCTTTGGCATAACTGAGATTAAAGAGTTTGAGTTTCCCACAGGAGTTCCGGAGATGCAGGCCATGGTCGCAGGAGAGCTGGATATTGCTTACGTCGGAACGGCTCCGCCCATTTCAGCCATAGCTGCTGGACTTCCGGCCAAGATAGTGGCCGCAGTCAACATCAAGGGTTCAGACCTGGTGGTCCGGCCAGACTTGGCCTACAGCGGACCGGAATCCCTGGAAGGCCTCTCCATAGGCACATTCCCGCCCGGGTCAATTCAGGACACTGTAATGAAGAAGTGGCTTACGGATAATGGAGTTGAAGTCTCAGAAGTGGATATCAAAGCCATGGACCCAGGACCTGCTATGAGCGCTCTATCCGCAGGCAGAATAGATGGAGTATTCCTTCCCCATCCAGCCCCATCCATTGTGGAACTGAACGGCAAGGGCAAGGTGGTGGTGGCATCAGGCGAGATGTGGCCTGACCATGCCTGCTGCAGTCTGGTGGTCACAGACAAGCTCATCCAAGAGCAGCCTGAACTGGTAGAGCAGATCATAAAGACCCATATAAAGGCGACAGAGTACATCAATACTCATCCGAAAGAGGCCGCAGAGATCTATTCCAGAAAAACCAATGCGAATATCACTGAAATTGAGCATTCCATTGAGAACTGGGACGGCGAGTGGGTCAGCGATCCAAATCTGCAAATACCCTCAACGGTAGAATATGCAAGAGTCGACTATGAGATGAAGTATACTCAAAGGGAGCTGACAGAGGAAGATCTCTTCGATACCAGCTTCTACGAGAGGGTGAGCTGAACTGAGAAAAGCTAGTGGGAGTAGGATCTCGCGTGTCCTGAGAGACCAGGGCATTCCTGTCCTTTCCATTTTTATGTTGATTGCTCTCTGGGAGACGGCAGCATTTCTCATTGATGACAGATTGATTCTGCCCAGCTTCTCCCAGGTTGTTTTTGCCTTTATGGAAAACTGGCGGTCTATTCTTTTGGATGACCTGCCAGTCAGCGCACTTCATTTCGCCATCGGCATGGCGGGCGGTCTTTTAATTGCCCTTCCCATTGGAATGATAATGGGATGGTTTAAGTTTCTGGACAGCATTTTTGATCCAATCGTGGAGATACTGCGCCCCATACCGCCACTGGCCTGGATCCCATTTGCCATCATCTGGTTTGGCATTACCAATACTGCAGCAGGATTTATCATATTCATAGGGGCTGTGTTTCCCATATTGACCAACACCTACATGGGCTTCAAGAGCCTTCCCCGGGTGTATGTCGAGTCAGCAAAGGTTCTGGGTGCAACCAAAGATCTCGATCTGATCAGGTATGTTGCTCTGCCCTACTCTCTGCCCTCCATTGCAGCAGGCATAAGGATTGCCATGGGAATTGCCTGGATGTGCCTTGTCGCCGCCGAGATGTTCGGGGTCAGCAAGAATGGCCTGGGATTCAAGATCTGGGACTCCTATGGCCACTACCGGATGGACGAGGTATTCATGTACATGATCGTCCTGGGTCTCCTGGGCCTGGCTATAGATCGTACCTTCCGCTATGTGGTGGAGGAGAGAATGCTCAAGTGGCAGGTGGGCCTGACTCAGTAGGCCAAAGAATCAGGGGAGAGGAAGCCACCTCCTCCATCTGGCCATTTGGGCTTATTTTCCAATTGGGCTGCAGTGCAAAGCATTAATATGACAGTGCACCTCTTTAATTTGTGGAACTGCCTTAAAAGCTTGTCAATGAAACGGCATTCGAGGAAATGACATGAAGAGAAACATCAAGGTTGAACGCCTCAATCAAAGGCCTTTGGAGCAGCAGGAGATAGAGCTGGTAGAGCGCAAGGGAATAGGCCATCCGGACAGCGTAGCAGATGGCCTCGCAGAGTCCATCAGTCGGGCTCTATGCCAGGAGTACCTTGATAGATTTGGAGCGGTGCTGCACCACAACACTGATAAAACCCAGATAGTGGCTGGAAGGTCTAAACCGGCATTTGGAGGCGGCGAGGTCATCTGCCCGCTGTATATTCTGCTCACCGGCAGGGCCACAAGGGTCTTCAAGGAGGAGGAGATCCCGGTGGACACCATTGCCATCAAAGCGGCGCGCAAGCTCCTTGTTGAGTCCCTCTCCAATTTGGATGTCAACAACCACGTCATCCTCGATGCGAAGATAGGGATGGGCTCCTCTGATCTGCGCGACGTCTTCGGTCGGAAGGTCCCCTCCGCCAATGATACCTCCTTTGGCGTTGGCTATGCCCCCCTCTCCCAGACGGAGAATATCGTCTATAACACTGAGCGAGAACTGATGAATCTCAAGAAGAGCATTCCCGCCATTGGCGAAGACATCAAGGTCATGGGCATGCGCCAGGGAGATGAAATCAACCTCACCATCGCCTGCGCCCTGGTGGACAGGTATGTGGCTAACATGAAAGAGTATGCAGACACGAAAAGGGAAATTGTCGAGCATGTGATTGATTTCGCCAAGCAGTTCACCTCCCGCAGGGTATTTGCCCAGATGAATGTGGCGGACAACATCGAAGAGGGATCGGTCTACATCACAGTCACTGGAACCTCAGCGGAGATGGGAGACGACGGTGCAGTGGGCCGGGGCAACCGGGCCAATGGCCTCATCACTCCCAACCGGCCCATGAGCCTGGAGGCGACCTGCGGAAAGAACCCCATCAACCACGTTGGAAAGATCTATAACCTCCTGTCCATCGAGGCAGCAAAACAGATCGCCGCCGAGGTCCAGGGAATCGAAGAGGTCTACATTAAGATCCTATCACAGATAGGAAAGCCCATCGACGAGCCCCATATCGCCAGCGTGCAGATCGTCCCCAAGGAAGGAGTGGACATAAAGTCATTGCAGGATGGGGCCACAGAGATTCTGGACGAGTGGCTGGGGAGTATACCAAAGCTGCAGCAGATGCTCTTCCGGGGAGAGCTCAGCACATACTGATCTCAACAAATTTTTTTAAAAAATAGTCTAGCCCCAAGGCAGTAGCTATCTCAGGATATTTTTCAGCCTCTCCACAATAAGGCGGAAGATATCTGCGGCAGGTGTATCTCCCTCCACGAAGGTCTGGCCGGCATCGCCCAGTGAGCAGACCTGGGGATCAATGGGAATGGATCCCAGAAATCTCACATTCATCTCCTCTGCCATTCTCTCCCCGCCGCCGCTCTGAAAGATATCGATCCGTTGATGGCAGTGGGGACACATAAGGCCCGCCATGTTCTCGATAATTCCAATAACAGGAAGCTTCATCGTCTTGACCATATTCACTGCTTTGCGGGAGTCAAGCAAAGAGACCTCCTGAGGAGTGGTGACAATTATCGCTCCAGCCAGGTCGGGGATGAGCTGCACCACGCTTAAAGGCTCGTCGCTGGTGCCTGGTGGGAGGTCTATGATCAGAAAATCGAGTTCTCCCCAGTCTACATCCTGGATGAACTGCTTGATGGCAGCCATCTTCATCGGCCCCCTCCACACCACGGGCGAGTCGGGGCTGGATAGAACTAGGGCCATGGAGGCTGCCTTGATGCCGCCGGCATCGGCAGGTCTTATCCCCTCCTCCCCCAGCACCAGACTACGATCCTCAATTCCCAGGAGCTTTGGAATATTGGGGCCGGTGATATCGGCGTCCAGAATGCCGACCTTAAATCCATCCAGCAAGAGGGCCCGGGCGAGGTTGACCGATACCGTGCTCTTGCCTACTCCACCCTTGCCGCTGGCGATGATGATATTATGTTTGATCTTGCTCCCCGGGTCAACTTCGCATGTGACTGCTTCGCCGCTATTCCGGCTGGGGCAGGTGCCCTGATGAGTGCATGTCTCGCAATTTTCATTATTCTCCGTCATCGAAAACCATCCATTTGAGGATTTTTAGTTATCCTCTGCCACGGCTTTTGCTTCCCAGAAAGCAGAGCTTTCCTCCTTCGATCCTTCTGGTGATCAGACCATCGTGCTCCAGGATCTTGCAGTATTTGATGGCATCGCTATCAGTAAGATCATGAAGGCGGCAGATCTCCTCCAGGGTAGAGGGCGAGCGGCATAAGCTGTCCAGGATTCTGTTGCGAATATCAACCGGGACCCTCCAGTCCCAGTCGGGAATCAGCTCAGCTCCTGGGAAGATCTCCAGCATCCGAACCATCTCCTCCTCGCTCAGGGGTCGGACCGGCTCTGCCGGAGTCCTGACCACGGTGTTCAGCTGAATTCTGTCCGGCTCAGTCGATTCCGCCGCTCGAGCTATGAGATCTGCCTCATGGTCATTGATCCCAGCCACCAGCATCACCTCCAGCCAGATCTCTCCCGAGTACTCCCGGCGAAACTCCTTGAGGCCTTGAATTATCTCCTCGATCTTCAGGCCCGGATCAGGCCGGTTTATCGCCTGGAAGGCAGCGGGAGAAGCGGCATCTAGGGAGGGAAGGACAATATCCGCTGCTGCAACCTCCTTTCGAACTGCAGGGCTGGTAAGAAGGGTGCTGTTTGTGATCACCGCCACTGGGCGGGAGACGGTCTCTTTAGCGAAGGCCACCACCCTTCCCAGATCCTGGCTCAACGTCGGCTCTCCCGAACCGGCAAACGTCAGGTAGTCGAAGGGCTCATTCCTCTTCTCCCTGATCTCCCCGAGCACCTTTTGCGGAGGTACAAACCGTCCCCGTCCGCAGGTCAGGCAATCGGTCCGGCCCAGCTCGCAGTAGATGCAGTCCAGATTGCAGGTCTTGTGCCTGAGCAGGTCCACCCCCATGGATAGCCCCAAGCGGCGGGAGAGCACAGGTCCGAATAGATATCCCATGTTTTCTGTTCCTGTCCAATGTCTGCCGAAGCAGCCCTTTAACGCTTAAACATTTGCATGCAATTGAATTCTATTTGCACAAAGCTTAATAGACTGCCATGCCCATGAATCGGCATGGACAAGGCTCATGAACTCATAAAGAAGCTCGGCCAGAGCGATGACTATTTTGAACGTCAGAAAGCGGCATGGGCCCTGGTAAACCTGGGTGACGAGGCGGTTGATGCCGTTGCTGAAGCCCTGGAGAAGGGCGAGTTCTCAGACCTGCGCTACAAGTCCGCCTGGATCCTGGGCAAGACAGGATCTGCCAGGGCGTTAAAGCCTCTCTGTTATGCCCTGCTCAGTGATCCGGATCATGTGGTTCGCGAGTGGAGCGCAGCCGCTATGGAGGCACTGGGCAATCAGGAGGCAGTACAGCCTCTGGTTTTGGCCATGAAAAGAGACGGCTCCAGGGATGTACGCTTGAGGGCGGCGATGGCCCTCCGCGCTTTAGAGGCAGCAGAGGCTTTCAGAGATCTTCTGAGCTATGACGATCCCGAGGTCCGGGGGATGGCCACCACCGGCCTCGCGAAGATCGGCTATGCTCAATCCCTGCCGGATGTGGCCCGGCTGATGACAGATGAGAGTGCGGAGGTTAGGCGAAGGGCGGCAGCCTACATGGGAGAGATAGCCAGCGAAGAGGGCATTGAACCCCTCACTCGTGCCCTGCAAGATGATGATGTGGATGTGCGCTGTGAGGCCTTAAAGTCCCTGGGAAAGATAAAAGGGGAGAGAGCCGCAGATCTAGCTCTTGCCGCTCTGCCGGATAAAGAATGGAAGGTGCGCTATACCGCCGTGACTGCCCTGGGGGAGATAGGCCACGACAAAGCCCTTGATGCTCTGATAGAGGTCATGTTCAGCCAGGACGACGAGGAGATAAGGGCCTGGGCCGCCTGGAGCCTGGGTGAGATCGGGGACAAGAGGGCGATAGAGCCGCTGCAAAAGGCTTACAAGACCTGCCCCACTGAGGTGATGAAGAGGGCTCGGGATTCGCTGGTGGAGGTGTTCGGAGAAGAGGTCTAGCTCCGACTTCACCATTGTTGTTCAGAGCTCATCCAGAACTCTCCTCAGATGCTCTTTGCTCCGCCTGATCTCCTCTGTGCTGGGGGAGTATCCCTCCTGCTCCCTTTGTACCTCTTCCATCGCCCGGGTTAAAATCTCCATAG
Organism: Methanosaeta sp. UBA458; assembly: GCF_002496085.1. Lineage (NCBI taxonomy): Archaea > Methanobacteriati > Methanobacteriota > Methanomicrobia > Methanotrichales > Methanotrichaceae > Methanothrix > Methanosaeta sp. UBA458. The sequence goes on from NZ_DAIK01000166.1 coordinate 9,599, forward strand.
TCTCCACTGACCCCGGACAGGACGGATTTACTACTACCTGATCGGAAGAGCCGTAGACCCCAAGGAATGGAAATATGCGGCAGGACCAGGGACGGGCAGCATAGATCTTGCAGCCGCCCGCCAATCGGTCATAGAACTTGCAGGGCAGGATGTGCTTGAAGTCCAGAACTCCGGGCTTTTTGGGATCGGGAATAGTGTACTTTTTCAGGGCCCTGTTCAGGGGGATTTTGAGATGCTTTGCCAGTTGTGCAGCATCCTCGGGCCGCAGGCGGATGGGGTCTCCGGTGGTGCAGCATGTCCCGCACCGCTGACACCGGAAAAGAATGTGGCAGGCCATGCGGGTATAATCTGCCGGGGTGTACTTCGGCTGATCGAACCGCGGGAAGACCTCTCCGTCGGGGAGCATCGTAGCCTTCAAGAGCAGAACTGCGACCTCTTTTGGATCCTTTTCCCCTTCCGTCATTTATGCTATTGTTCTCAGATAGGCATCCTTTTCAATCTTGCCCTTCCTCTTAATGCCATGTCCAAGGAAGTTGTCCTCATCGGCAGGTCCAACGTCGGCAAATCCACCTTATTCTGGGAGCTCACGGGAAAGAAGGTTCCGATCGGCAAGCGTCCTGGTATCACCCAGTACCCGTTCAAGACCAAGGTAGGCAACATCTTCTATGTGGATATGCCCGGCTATGGCTTTATGTTTAGAACCACCAAAGCCGACCAGGAGAAGACCAAAGATCTGATCGTCCATTATTTTGAAGAGCATGCCAGGGAGATTCTCCTGGCAGTGCAGGTAATTGACGCCGCATCTTTCCTGGACATAGCCGACCGCTGGGAGGGCCGGGGCGAGGTGCCGATGGAGATAGAGCTTTGGGAGTTTCTGGACGATTTAGGCCTGGACTCGGTCCTGGCAGCGAACAAGATGGACCGAATAGCCAAGCAGGACAGGGATGGAGCACTGGATCTGATCTGCGAGCGTCTGGGGATGCTCCCACCCTGGACTCAGTGGCAGGATCGGGTTGCTCCTATCAGCGCCAAACGCGGTCAGATCGAGCCCCTTCGAGCCGTCATCTCCAGAAAGGTGGCCGTAGCCTGACTGGGCATGATTGAGAGCTATATTCCCTGGGCCTCAAACTCCTTTATCACTGCTTCTCTGATCTCATTGCCCACCGCGCTGGCCACGTTTCTCCCCGGAACTGTCGCTTCCAGCCTGAGGACCAGCTCTCTGCTTTTGCAGCTCGAGAGCTGGACGCTCAATGGCCTGTCCTTTAAAACCTGAGAATGGCCGCGCGCCTTCTCCAGAATTATCTCCCTCGCTCGATCTATATCCGCTGCCTTCTCCAGATCGAAGTCAACCGACCAGGTTATTTCTTTTTCCCTGATCGTCCAGTTAATTACAGGTTCTGTGCTGATGATGCTGTTTGGAACAATGATTCTGCGGTTATCTGCGGTGCGAATCACCGTATGCCTCAGGGTCAAATCCTCGATCTGGCCATAATCGCCTCTGAAGTCCACCAGATCTCCCACCCGGAAGGGCTGGAATAGGGTGATGAATATCCCAGAGGTGAAGTTGGACAGGGAGTCCTTGGCCGCATAGCCTACAGCCAGGCCAAAGATCCCCGCTCCGGCGAGCATGGCAGTGGCGACCTTATGCAGCTGTGGAATTTGCAGTATAACCAGCATCAAGCCGACCAGATAAATGGTGGCGGAGGCGATCCTGCGGATCATGAGCTGCATGGTCTCGTCCATCCTCATCTCCGCCCGGTTTATGACTTTGGGGATATGAGTTCGTAGCATCTGATCTACGATTTCGGCCACAGCTCTGACCACAAATATTATAAAAATTATTACTATCAAGTTTACTATAATTGATACGGCATCTATCTCATGAATGGCATCTGCCAGCACCTGAATGGAGGCAAGATCTACATGCCTTCCGGCCATCAAATCCACCTTATACTGAATCTGGTCTGCTAAAAGCTGAGGATCGGCCAGACTCATCGCACGAGATAAGTCCATCGTTGAGGGGATGGAAAATGAATATTTAAAGCTTCTTCAAAACGATTTTTTTTAGGCATCCATCAGATCCATTTCTTCCGGTAGAAGTATGCCAGCATCACCGCCACCACCAGCAGCATCAGCACCAGGACTGCAGGATATCCATAGGGGTGCTCCAGCTCCGGCATGTGGGTGAAGTTCATGCCATAAAGCCCGGACAGGAAGGTCAGAGGGATGAATATGGTGGAGATGATGGTCAGGAGCTTGATCACCTCATTGAGCTTATTGCTCAGGCTGGATAGATAGGTCTCCAAAAGCGAAGCTGACATATCCCTGAATGTCTCTATGTTCTCGATCACCTGGATGGTATGGTCGTACACGTCCCTTAGGTAGATCCTGGTAGTTTCCGATATGAGGTGCGAGTCCATCCTCTGCATGCGGCTTATTGCCTCCCGGAGAGGCCAGACCGACTTTCGCAGAAAGAGCATGTCCCTTTTCAGATTGTAGATGGCGGGCAGGATTCCCGGCTCAGGATTGGAGACCACTGAGTCCTCCAGCTCCTCGAACCTATCGCCCAGCTTCTCCATGATCACAAAGTAGTGGTCGACGATCGAGTCGATCATGGAGTAGGCAAGGTAATCGGCACCCTGCTTTCTGATCCGGCCTTTGGACGTCCTCAGCCTCTCCCTGAGGGGCCGGAATATATCCACATCTTTTTCCTTAAATGATATTATAAAATTATTGCCAAAGATTATGCTCACCTGGTCCATGTCGATATTGAAGTCCCCTATCTCATCGTCATCCTCCGCTTCCTCATAGTAGAGCATCTTGAGGACGATGAATATGTAGTCCTCGTAATCCTCAACCTTGGGGCGCTGGTCGGTCAGAATGTCCTCTAGAACCAGGGGGTGCAATCCATAGCATGCTCCCAGCTTTTCCAGAGAATACACCTGCCGGGGACAGTCCACGTTGATCCATATCATATAGGGGCGGTCCCGGAATATCAGACAGTCCTCAACCTCATTGGTCTCCGTCTCTAGAAAGTGATTCTCATCGTACTCTATCACTGTAAACCTGGGCAGCTCTCGAGCCTGAACTTCGGGAGAAGTGGCCGACCCATTGGGAACTGGAACTGAATCCGAGTCTGAGGTCGGGATATCCGGCTCTTTTTCTGATTGGATTGAGGGCGATGCAGAAGGGGATCCAGCAGGCGAGGGCTTGATGGGAGTATCCGCGCCGCTATTGGATTGACGATCTGACGAATAATCCTCTTTTCCCGGTTCCTGCAAGATACTGCCTCCTATTTCCTCCGTTTGCTATATCTCTCTTCTGGGCACCTCTTAAATCATCCACCCAAAATGGGAAAGATGGTCGTCACCACCAAGAGAACAGTGAGGATGCTCATGATAATTGTTGTGCTCCAGGCGATCAGATTGAAGAGCTTTCCGTTGGTGTATTTTCCCATGATCTTTCTGTCATTAATCAGAATGAGGATGAAAAGCAGCACCATCGGCAGCAAAGATCCGTTAATCACCTCCGATAGGACCATTATCGCCAGCAGCGGAGCGTTGGGAATCAGTATGAAGATGGCACCGAAGGCGATCAGCAGGGTGAAGAGGAGGTAAAACTGTGGCGCATCCCCGAACCTCTTGTTCAGTCCGGAGTCCCAGCCCATCCCCTCACATAGGAAATAGGCTGTCGAGAGGGGCAGTATGGATGCGGCAAATAGGGAGGCATTGAGAAGTCCGAAGGCGAACAGCCATGCGGAGTATTCGCCAGCCAGAGGGAATAGAGCAAGAGCTGCGTCCTTCGCCGTCTCAATCCTTATTCCGCCCGCAAAGATGGTAGCGGCGCAGGTGAATATTATGAAATACGATACGACGTCAGTGAT